>NZ_CAUTSL010000005.1:0-71630 GCF_963540955.1 Actinomyces bouchesdurhonensis | reverse complement strand
TCCGCAGGCACACACACCCGCTTAACGAAGTGTCAACAACACAAGCCTAACCCCAAAGTGTCGCAACCTCAATCATCGGGCAGGCCCCGACCCCATGCCAACACCACCCCCCACACCCCAAAATGCGAAGAGCCAGTAAACGCTCGACCGCGCCCACAAACATCGCAATACTAACGATTGAGATTCGCGCCGCACAAACCCCACGACAATCGCCTGCCCAATCAAGAGAGCCCGCTCAACAGGGAGCTTGGCGGCACTGCCGGGGGCGCCGCCGACGTGTCGGGGTTCCGCCCGGTGGATGCCGCCAACGATGACGGCGTCCGCCTCGCTGCCCAGCGAACCACCAGACCCCAACAGACGCGATCGCACGCGACGACTCGCGACGGTATCAATGGCGGGACACACCGACGTGCCCAGCCGACACAACGGCCCTCAGTGCCCGAAGGCGAGCGCCCCCAGGCACATCCGCCTGACGCCGACGCCTCACCAGCCACGCCACGAACACACCACGCTGCATCGCCCCGGAACTAATGCGGCTGACCTGGCCGATAGCTCACCAGCACACCGAAAAATCGGAACAAAACCAACACGTTTTGTCATATAATCCGATTGATCTCATCCCATCGCCGACGGAGGAGCTACTCACCGGAAGTCGAGGCCGTGAACAGCAGGTCGAGCGCAGCGCAGTCGCCGGGAGTCGCCCGACTGGCAATCGTTGGGCTGGGTACACTGACAACGATGACGGGTACGTGGGGAGACAACGATGCTTCGCGCGCGGGTGCGAGGTCCCAGTGAATGAGCGGCTGACCTACCGGCACGATCTCCCCCTCATCGACGAGGGCGGCAAACCCTTTGCCGTGCAGGCTCACTGTGTCGATCCCGAGGTGGATGAGGATCGACATGCCTCTCGTGGAGGTAACGATGACGGCGTGTGGCTTGAGCTTGGTGACGACGCCGTCGATGGGGGAGCACACCGTTAGGCATCCTGTCCCGGCCTGTGGAACGAGCGCACAGCCGCCCCCGACGACGCCGCTCGCAAACACAGGGTCGGGTACCTCACTCAGAGGTACGATACGTGCTGCGAAGGGCGCACGAACGCTAAGCGTCACCGGCTCGCGAGCATCTCATCAACGAGGTCTTCGGAATCGGGTCCCATGACGACCTGCACTGCATCACCGACGATCACAACGTCGAAGGCTCCCGCGGCACGCAGCGCGGCCTCGTCGATGAGGTCGGTGTTCGCCGCGTCCAGGCGAATACGAGTGATGCACGCTTCGAGGTTGGAGATATTCTTCCAGCCGCCCAGGGCCTCGACAATGGTCGTTGCGGTGCTCATAGTGTCCTCCTTTGGCGTATGCGGCTTGTCTCACATATATGGTATCGCGGAGCATGCGGTGGTGGCACCAAACAAGCCTCGACGCGCATCACATTATGAGACCACCGGATCTGCGCTGGCGCCTCGAATGCGTGCAGCTGGAGTGAAACACATGGCGACTCCAGCCGCGATCGCCAGGGCGATAAAGGAAGTCATAGCGGCTTCGACCCCTATCCAGGACGCAACGACACCGGAGGCCAGGGAACCTAGCGGCATGACACCCCAGACCGCGAATCGAAAGATCGCGTTCATGCGCCCGAGCATGTCGGGCGGGCAGATCTCTTGGCGCAGGCTCATCTGGGTGATGTTGTAGATGGTGAGAAAGTAGGAGGAGACGATACCCGAGGCCGCGATGATCCATGAGGCCCAGTCAGGCACGTGAACGGCGGCTGGCTGGACAGCCAGGATAGCGACCCCGGCGATGTTGGTGATCACGATGCATCGTCCAATGCCTAGGTGGGCAATCCACGCGGGGCGAGTGAGTGCTCCGAGGATTCCACCGACGGCGCCGGCACTCAGTAAGAGACCGAGCTGTGTGGCGCTCATGCAAAGGGTTCTCAGGACCAGGAGTGGGAGCAGGACCTGGATGCCTGCGCTGGCGAAGGCGGCGATAGCGATGCAAGAAAAGAGGGGAAAAAGTAGACGCTGGCCGCGCACGAACGCCAGTCCCTCGCGAATCTGCGCGATGAGCGTGGCACCAGTGGGTTTGGGGACAGGCTCCTGAGTCGAGATATGCCAGATGGCCCACGTAGAGGTGACGTAGGTGGCGGCGGTGGCCAGGTAGACCAGGGGAGGAGCGACCACGCCGAGCAGCCACCCACCCAGGCCTGGTCCTCCTGCACGGCCCACCTGGTAGGAGGCTTCAAGGCGACCGTTTGCTGCTCCGATGTATTGCTTAGAGGCGATGAGTGGCACGTAAGACTGATAGGCGACATCGAAGAAAACGGTGGACAAACCTAGAGTAGCCGTGACTACCATCAGGTGGGCCAGGGTCAGGGAGCAACAGACGTAGGCGAGGGGAATCGACACTAAGGCGCCAATGCGCGCGAGGTTGGCTACGATCATGACTTGGCGCTTGCGCCACCCGTCCACCCACGCGCCCGCCGGCAGCCCGACGAGGAGGAATGCGAGCGTTTGCAGCGCGGAAAGTACTCCGATCTGCGTCTCGCTCGCGTGCAGAACCGTGATCGCGATCGCCGACGTGGCGAGCGTACCCACCTGGAAGCCCACTTGTGCGGCGGTTTGGCCGCCCCACAAGTGCATGAAGGCTGAGTTACGCGTGAGGGGGTGACTGAGCCAGGTTCGCAGGGTGGAGGTCATGCGTCATCGCCGAGGCCTAGGCAGGGTTCGAGGCCTCGTTGATGAGTCCGGCGGCGGCTAAAGCCCAGGCGAGGCCGTCGTCGGCGACCACAGGAGCGACGATGTCTGCGACGTTGACGAGGGCCTCACACCCGTTGCCGATACTGATACCAACCGCGGCACGAGCCACGGCCTCGACGTCGTTATTGGAGTCTCCGATGGCCACGGAGCGCGACAGGGGGATGCCGATGTGCTCGCAGACAGCTTCGATTCCTACTGCTTTGGAGAGGTGGGTGGGGAGGACTTCGAAGGG
Organism: Actinomyces bouchesdurhonensis; assembly: GCF_963540955.1. Lineage (NCBI taxonomy): Bacteria > Bacillati > Actinomycetota > Actinomycetes > Actinomycetales > Actinomycetaceae > Actinomyces > Actinomyces bouchesdurhonensis. Next base: position 68,643 of record NZ_CAUTSL010000005.1, on the reverse strand, counting down.
GACGTAACCGGCAGCACCCACGGATCCGATAATCGCCCGGTAGCCGGGTGGCAGTGCCGCGTTCACCCGTTCCACGGAGGCATTTTCCGGGGGAACGTAGGCCGTTACCTTGGTGAAAGACCCGCTCTCAATGTCGACGATGAAAGGCGTGATCGACGTAGCGTACTCGATCCAGTCCTCCGGTGAGATGCCTGCCCGCGGCACGAAAAAGTCGAGGTACCCCTCGGAGGGCCCCATCTGGTCGGGACCCTGCCATACATAGAAGGCATCGAGGTCCTCCCACAGGGCGGTGAGGACTCGGACGTGCTCGGCGGGCATGCGCTCGTCAAGCAGGACGGTTTCGCCCACGGCTACGTATCCCCCAGCACCGCCCACGATGCCTTCGAAGCCCAGGTCGATGAAGCGCGGGTAGACCTCCGGAACTGACCGTCCCGTGCAGATGAAGAGACGGTGACCGTTCTCGCGCGCCTGGGCGAGTGCTGATGCGGCAGAATCGGGTACACGCTGACGAGAGTCGCACAGCGTGCCATCCACGTCGACGAATACAGCGTGAGGAATGGCGTCTTCGTCTTGCTGGTAATTGACCTCGTCATTGTGTCGCATAGTGACATGGTAGCCCAGCCGGATCGCAACCAGGGACGCAAAATACGGCCCCGAAACGACAAATCGTGCCGACAGTCGATCATTGTCTCCGTCGGCAAGCCACACTAGAAGAACCAAGATCGGGCCGAGCACGAAAGGCAGTTCACGCCGATGGAAGACGCAGCACTGACGGACGCCAATGACCTCACCCTCCTGCAGGCGGCAGCCCTTCTGTCGGGTGCCAGCGCCTGGGACTCGCGCGCGATCCCCGCAGCTCTCGTCCCCTCCTTCGTCATGAGCGATGGCCCCCACGGCGTGCGCCGCCAGCTCGGTGATGCGGATCACCTGGGCATCGCGGAGTCCGAGAAGGCGACCTGCTTCCCGACGGCCTCCGCGCTCGCGGCGACCTGGGACCCGGACCTGGCGCGCGAGATGGGCGAGGCGCTGGGCTTGGAGGCGCGCGGCCTCGGCGTGGATGTCCTGCTCGGTCCGGGCCTGAACATCAAGCGTTCACCCCTGTGTGGACGTAACTTCGAGTACTTCTCCGAGGACCCGATCCTTGCCGGACGCATGGCTGCGGGTCTCGTCGATGGCATTCAGTCGACGGGAACCGCCGCCTGCCCCAAGCACTTCGCAGTGAACTCTCAGGAGCTGCGTCGCATGGCGTCGGACTCGATCGTGGACGAGCGTACGATGCGCGAAATCTACCTGACTGGCTTTGAGATCGTGTGCCGGGACGCGGGGCCGCGCGTGATCATGAGCTCCTACAACCTCGTGAACGGTACCCATGCCCACGAGAATAGGCACCTGCTTACCGACATCCTGCGCGACGAGTGGGGGTTTGACGGCATGGTCGTCTCCGACTGGGGAGGATGCACCGATGCTGTCGGCGCTGTTCGAGCAGGTGGAAGCCTTGAGATGCCCGCACCCGGCCTGGAGGATGCTCGCCGCATTGTCGCTGCCGTCAAGGCCGGGGAGCTCGAGGCGTCCGACGTCTACGCGCGCGCCCAGGAGGTTGTGAACGTCGCCTCCGCGAGCGCCGGCCTGCCCGCTCCCACGCCCTACGACGTCGATGAGCACCACAAGCTGGCCACGCGCATCGCCTCCGAGGCGATCACGCTCCTGCGCAACGAGGACGATCTCCTGCCTCTGAGCGCCGGCACGCGTGTCGCCCTCATCGGCGATCTCGCTGACACGCCGCGCTTCCAGGGATCGGGTTCCTCCCAGGTCAACCCCACGCGCGTCGAGGCTCCGCGTGAGCTGCTCGAGGCGCAGGGAGAGGATGCCCGAGGCCTCGTTGCGGCAGGGTACGCCCGCGGTTATGAGCGCCACGGGGGAACGAGCGACGCTCTCATCGCCGAGGCCGTGGACCTCGCGAAGAGTGCCGACGTTGCGCTCGTCTACGTGGGCCTTGACGAGCTCGCTGAATCCGAGGGGCTGGACCGGCCCCACATGCGCCTGCCCGAGGGACAGGATCGACTCATCGAGGCCGTCGTGGCCGCCAATCCGCATACCGTCGTTGTCCTGACCGGCGGTGCCAGCGTCGAAATGCCGTGGGCCGGCTCGGTACCCGCGCTCGTCAACGGCTACCTGACCGGGCAGGGAGGGGCCGCCGCGATGCTCGACGTCCTCACCGGCGCCGTGAATCCCTCGGGGCGCCTGGCCGAAACCTACGCGCGGTCCTACGAAGACCATCCGACGGCCGCCTGGTACCCGGCAACCGGCCCGCTGTCCTACTACCGCGAAGGCCCCTTCGTCGGCTACCGCTACTTCACGACCGCGGGCATCGACGTCGCCTTCCCCTTCGGCTACGGACTGTCCTACTCGCGCTTCGAATACTCCGATCTCGAGGTGGACCAGGAGGGCGCGACCCTGACGGTCACCAATACGTCCGAGCGAGACGGCGCTGACGTCGTCCAGCTCTACGTGAGCGCTCCCGGCGGCGTGTTCGGCCCCGCCCGCGAGCTCAAGGGCTTCGCCAAGGTGGAGGTTCCCGCCGGTGGGTCGGTGCGCGTCACCATCCCCTTCGATCGCTACACCTTCCGCCACTGGGAGACCTCGCGCGGCGCATGGGAGACCGAGGCCGGGACGTGGACAATCTACGTCGGGCCCAATGTGGAGGACACACCGCTGAGCGCCACCCTCGACGTCGAAGGAACCACGCCCTCGCCAATCGACCCGGCCCTCGGCCACTATCTGAGCGCCGACGTCGCGGGCATCACCAACGGGGAGTTCGCAGTTCTCCTCGGCCGCACCATCCCCACCGCTCACCCGACGGATGAGATCACCGCGTCCGACCCAATGTCAGAGCTGATCCGCGCCAAGAGCTGGCTCGCGCGCCTGGCAGGCCGCAAACTCCACGCAGACAAAGCCAAGGCAGATGCCAAGGGCGATCCCGACCTCAACGTCCACTTCGCGCTGAACATGCCGCTGGGGTCGATCGCCAAGTTCACCAATGGAGCGGTGAGCGCAGACATGATCGATGCCGTCGTCGAGGTGATCAACGGTCACTTCTTGCGCGGTGTGACACGTACCGTGATTCGTTACATCGCCAACGCGCGGGCCAACAAGGCGACCCAGCGTGAACTCGACCAGGCCCGATGAGGCGACCCCAGCCTCGTTACTCCGAACTGACGTAAAGGAACACTCATGCAGGCTCTTTCCCGCTGGTGGAAAAACTTTGAAACCAAGCATACGACGGTCGCCCAGTTCATCGTTTTCTTCATCCTCTCTAACGGCATCACGGTGCTGCAGCTGATCCTCATGCCGGCGTTCAAGGCGGCGTTCGCGCACACGAGCCTCGTCGACACGCCCTTCCAGTTCCTACCCGTCGGCGTCTCGCACGGACACACGGTCTTCCTTTTTGACTATCCAGCGGGTGCCTTGTCGACCGGCGGTGGCGGGGGACTCGCTTACTTCCTGGCGGTCGAAATCACCCTGCTGATCGCGCAGGTCATCAACTTTTTCGCCCAGCGCAACGTCACTTTCAAATCCAACTCGTCGGTGGGCAAGGCGGCCTTCTGGTACGCGGTCGCCTACGTCGTCATCACGATTGCCGCTGCCGCCCTTCAGGTTCTCTACAAGGACCCGATCTACGCCTGGGCGATCTCGGCGATGGGGTCGGGTGGTGAAACCATTGCGGATGTGGTCACGATGATCATCAACGCAGCTATCTCCTTCTGGGTGTTCTTCCCCATCTTTAAGGTGATTTTCAAGCAGGACCCCTCGAAGGAGGACGCGCAGGCCAGCGACGCACAGTAGACTACTGGCAGACTTCACGAGAGGAGACGCCATGAGCGCGCCGCTGCTAACGGTGATCGTACCCGCTTACAACTCCGAGGACTACCTCGACCGGGCGCTGACCACACTTGTCGGATACGGCGACGAACTCGAGACGATTATCGTCAATGATGGTTCCAAGGACAACACCGCCCAGATCGCCGACGAATGGGCCGCACGCTACCCCTCAGTGAGGGTTATCCACCAGGAGAACAAGGGGCATGGCGGCGCCGTGAATGCCGGGCTTGCCGCCGCCACCGGGACGCATGTGCGTGTCGTCGACTCCGATGACTGGCTGGACCGCCGCGCCACGAATGCCGTGCTCGACGTCCTGCGTGAGGAGCGCGAGGCTGGGCGTGACCTCGACCTGCTTGTCACCAACTACGTGTACGACAAGCAGGGCAAGGCGCACAAGGCCGTCATCCGCTATCGCAACGTCTTGCCTCGAGGCCGTACATTCGGCTGGGCGGACCTGGGCCGGTGTCGCTACGACCAGTACCTCATGATGCACGCCCTGACGATGCGCACGGAGGTCGTGCGCGCGTCCGGCCTGGTCATGCCTGAACACACCTTCTACGTGGACTATCTCTACTCGTTCGTGCCGCTGCCCTACATTTCCACGATCCGCTACCTGGACGTGGACCTGTACCACTACTTCATCGGTCGCGACGATCAGTCCGTCAACGAGAAGGTCATGATCACGCGCTTGGATCAGCTCGCGCGGGTGAACGAGGCCATGACTCGTGCGCTGCCCCCGCGCGCCGACGTCGAGGCCAAGCTGTGGCGCTACATGGTCCACTACCTGCGTATCAACGCCGTGGTCTGCTCGGTCATGGCGCAGCTGTCGGGCACGCCCGAACACCTCGCGCTCAAGGAGAAGATCTGGGAGACCATGGACCAGATCAACCCCGAGGCCACGGATCGCCTGCGCCAGGACCTGCTCGCTGGCCTCGTGCGCCACGCCTCCCCGAAGGTCGTTCGCGGTGGCTACAGGGTCGCGGCGGCTGTCCTCGGCTTCAACTAAGGGACGCCGTCAGCGCCCGGCGAGCACCAGCTCCGTCCAATGGACGGTCAGGCGCTTGCCGATGAGAGGGTATTCCACGTCCTCCTCGCGCTTGCGCCATGCAAAGCCGAGTTTTTCTGAGACCCTTCGCGAGGCGTCATTTCCGTCGAAGTATTTCAAGATGATCGTCTCGACGCCCAGCTCACGCGCGCGCTCAATGATGGCGTGTCCCGCCTCCGTCGCGTATCCGTTGCCCCAGTAGGGTGCGCCGATCCAGTATCCGATGTCGGCGACGGTTGCCTCGGGGGAGTCTGTGTCAATGCGCAGCGCGATCGAGCCCACGATTTCACCGGTCGATCCGAGCGTCACCGCGTAGCTGTCGGGTGCCGCCAGGACGGTCGACAACGCCTCGTGTGCATCGTCGATGCGCTCGAAGGGTTTCCATCCGCACAGCATCCCGATGCGGGGATCGCGGGCCAGCTCGTAGAGCCCCGGTGCGTCCATATCGTTCCAGGGCCGTAAGCGCAGGCGGGGGGTGTCTATGATCGTCATTCGTCCTCCTGGGCATTTGTGGACGGGAGAAGCACCGTCAGCGTGAACCAGTGGTCTGCTACGTCCGTGACGGCCTGGCCGCCGTACGTGCGGGCTGTCCACTGGATGGATTTGACGCCCCAGCCGTGTCGGATAGTGTCGGGTTTGATCGTTGTCAGGCGCCCGCCGGCGTCTGTGTTGAGGCGGCCGTCGAACCAGTTGTCGACCCGGATGATCACCATCTGACCCTGACGGAACAGTGCGAGTTTGATCAGACGCTTGGCCGGGTCCTCGACGCGGCGCGAGGCTTCGATCGCGTTATCGAGGGCGTTGCCGAAGAGTGTGGCGATGTCCATCGACGACATGGATCCCAGCAGGGCGCCGTCGGCGACCGCAGTGAAGTTGATGCCCGCCGCAGCGCACGCGCGGCCCTTCGTCGTGAGGATGACGTCGAGGACCGCATTGCCACTGTGGTACTGCTGCCCGATCTGCTCGATGGAGGACTCGAGTTCCGCGAAGGCCGCAGCGGCGCGCTCTGGGTCCAGCTCCGCTCGAATTGCCTCGACCTGGTGCTTGAGGTCGTGGTGGGCGCGCGCCACCTGTTCCATGTCTTCCTTAGCGGCCAGGTACTGGTGGTGCTGGGCATCCAGCGAGGCCTGGATGGATGCCAGTTCGCGCTCGGTCGCGCTTTGCTGGATGCGCTCAAACTGGGCGAAGAGGATCGCATAGCCCGCCAGGTCAACAAGCGTGCGGATGTAGAAGACCTCCCAGCCTGCGCGCCCAGAGAAGGGCGTTGCCGTCGAGATAAAACTGAGGTTGGACAGGGCAAAAATGGCGATGCCGATAAACACGCAGGAGGCGAGGTCCGCGAAACGGAGAACGGGCAGCGCCCCCTGGCGAACAACGCGACGTTCACAGACGTACACGACGGCCAGGCATGTCGCTGAGATCGCCGCGTATCCGAAGAGGGATGCGGGGTGCCAGAAGGGCTTGTCGGCGTGGGAGTAGACGACGACCTGCCAGGCCAGGGAGGCGGCGAGCTCTGCGACGATGAAGGCGCGTGCGCTCATGTGCGTCACCCAGCGCCAGTCCAGGGCGGTGCCCACGCGGATGACGCACCACATGAGCGCGTACGCGCTCATCATGCCCGGGACCCACAGGGGCAGGGGAGCGCGACCGAGTAGCTCCTGTGCCCCGATGAGCACCACGAGGCCACCAATCGCGGCGGTAGCAAGACGCCAGCGGGGGACGGCAGCGTGTGGATTCAGCGTGTTGGAGGATGCTGAGCGTGCAACGACGAAAACGTACACGAGGGCGGCGCCCCACTCGGCGAGCGCAGTGAACAGACGCGGGATGTCGGGCAGGGACTCGAACACGTCAGTGGATCCCGCCCGCGAAGCTTGCCAGCGCGCTCATGAACGCCTTCTTACGAGGCCGGGAGATGCGCAGGCGCTCCCCGCCGGTCATCAGGCACTCCTGGTCGGCGACGCCGTGCACGTGGGCGAGGTTCACGAGGTAGCAGGAGTTTGATCGGAAGAAATCGTGTCCGTCGAGCTGAGCCTCCATCGCCTTGAGCGACGAGGTGATGGAGTAGGTACCCGAGGTCGTGTGGACGTCCAGGCGGTGCTTGATCGACTCGACGTAGACGATGTCGGCGACGTCGATGCGGTGTGTCGACGTGCCCGACTGCAGGAGGACGGAGGCTCCGCGCCGCTTGGCGACGGCCTCGAGGCACCGGGAGAACTCTTGAGAGAACCCGAACCAGGGCAGCGGCTTCATGAGGTAGGAGAGTGCCCCCACCTGGTAGCCGTGGATCGCGAACTGCGCGGCGGACGTGATGAACACGAGGACGACCTCTTGGTCGACCTCGCGGATCGCGCGCGCTGCGGCCATGCCGTCCACGTGCGTCATCTGGATGTCCATGAGGATGATGTCGTACACCGGCTTGTAGTCACCGATGATGGCTCCGCCGTCCTTGAAGTAGGTGACGTCGAAAGAGACGCCGTTCGCCTCGCTGTAGCGCGCGAGGTAATCGGCCAGGAGCTGACGCGAGGGCGCCTCGTCCTCCACGACGGCGATGCGCACCATGAACCGATCCTCCCTCGCGTATCAGCTGATAGAAACAAGGATATGCGAGCGCAGTCGCGCCGCCCGCGCGAGTCCACACCCCGGCCTCGTCGATCACATGACGGAGCGCCCGGCAGCGGCGACCGCTACCATTGACCTGACGACCGTGAAAGGGGAGTGGCGTGGATCTGCTCGTTGTTGGATCGGGCTTCTTTGGCCTGACGTTCGCCCGCGAGGCTGCGGAGCGATTCGGCATGAACGTGACCGTCATTGAGCGTCGCGAACACATCGGAGGCAACGCCTACTCGTCGATCGACGAAGCCACCGGCGTCGAGGTGCACCGCTACGGCACCCACCTCTTCCACACCTCGAATGAGCGGGTCTGGTCGTACGTCAACCGTTTCACCGCCTTCAACGACTACCGTCACCGTGTCTACGCCAACTACCGAGGCGTCGTCTACCCGCTGCCCATCAACCTGGGCACGATTAACCAGTTCTTCGGAGCCGCCTATTCGCCGGCTGAGGCTCGCGCGCTCATCGCGGAGCAGGCTGCCGAGATCACGGGAGAACCCGGCAACCTCGAGGAGAAGGCCATCAGTCTGATTGGCCGCCCCCTCTACGACGCCTTCATCGCGGGATACACGGCCAAGCAGTGGCAGACCAACCCGCGTGAGCTGGCCGCCTCCATCATCACGCGCCTGCCCGTGCGATTCACCTACGAAAACCGCTACTTCCAGGATCGCTACGAGGGCCTGCCCCTAAACGGCTATGGCGCGTGGATCGCGAACATGGTCGACCATCCGCGCATTACCGTGCACACGGGCGTCGACTTTTTCGATGAGTCTTCGCCGTTCTCGAAGGCAGCGACAGTCGGCCAGGTGCCGGTCGTTTACACGGGCGCCATCGACCGCTACTTCGACTACGAGGCCGGCCAGCTCGGCTGGCGCACCCTCGATTTCGAGACCGAGGTCGTGGACGTGCCCGACTATCAGGGCTGCTCGGTCATGAACTACTCGGATCGCGACGTGCCCTTTACGCGCATTCACGAGTTCGCCCACCTGCACCCCGAGCGTGACCGAAGCGGGGCGACGAACACGATCATCCAGCGCGAGTACTCGCGCTTCGCGCGTCCCGGCGACGAGCCCTACTATCCGATCGCCTCGCCGTCGGACCGCTCGACGCTCGCGGCGTATCGCGAGATGGCGGCAGAGGAGACGAACGTGCTCTTCGGCGGGCGCCTGGGCTCCTACCAGTACCTCGACATGCACATGGCGATCGCCTCGGCCCTCACCAAGGTCGACGAGGCCGTGGCCTCCTGGCGCTGACGGGTCTCCTTGTCGCATGGTATCGATCGTCTGGTCGGTCCTGTCGATCGCCCTCATCATCGGCGTCGGCTGGGTGGCTCGCCGCGGGGGCGCGCTCGGGCCGGAGGCCGCCGGCACCCTCGCGTCCGCAACGTATTGGGTGGCCAGCCCCGCGATGCTCTTCCACGCCATCGTCTCCACCGGCACGTCGGGAGTCTTTGGCGCTCCGCTCGCTGTGGCCGCCGCGTCGGGCGTCGGGACCGCGCTCATCTTCGCGCTGGTCGCGCGGCTTTTCCTGCGCCTGACGCGCGGGGAGATCGCCTTGGGGGCCATGGCCTCGTCACTCAATAACGGCGCGTACATCGGCATCCCGATTGCCGTCTACGTGCTGAACGATGCCTCCGCGGTTGTTCCCATCCTGGTGTTTCAGTTGGGTTTTTTCACCCCGATGTTCTTCGTCCTGGCCGACCTGGTGGGGTCGGGGCAACGGCCATCGATGGTCGGCATCGCGCGGGTCGTCGCGCGCAACCCCATGGTCATCGCGGCGGTGTGCGGCTTCTTGTTCTCCGCGGTGGGGTGGCCGATGCCCACGCTCGTGGACGTGTCGACGTCCATGCTGGGAGCTGCCGCGCCCCCGATGATTCTCCTGTCTTTCGGTGCCTCGCTCGTGGACCGCCGGTCAGCCTCCGGCGACTCGGGTGCTGCGGCGACCGCCTGCGCCATCGTCGGCAAGCTTGCCCTTCAACCCGCGATCGCGTGCGGCGTCGGAATCCTGCTCGGTCTCACCGGCCCTGCCCTCATGTCCGTCACCATCATGGCGGCCCTGCCCTCCGCACAGAACGCCTACATCGCGGCCACCCGCGCCAGGGCGGGGGAGCGCATCGCCCAGGGAACCGTCCTCGTCACAACCTTTGCGTCGTTGCCCGTCGTCGTCGGTATAGCCGCGATATTCCACGGCCTCGGCCTCATCCCCTAGTCCGCCTTCCTAGTGCCTGACTTTGGCCAACGTGCCTCCTCACTCAGCCACAAACCCGCCATTGCCTCGGCAAAAAGAGGTCAAAAGAACAGTCTATATCGTGGACTGTGGCTGACATTTAGATACAACGGCCATAGTCTGACTGAGCATTATCCCAAATACATACGAATGCAAGGAACTCGATTCATGTCATCCTCCGCATCCAGCTCCGCGCCCCGCGCGCGCGACTCATGGAGCGGCCAGACAGGCTTCCTCCTGGCAGCCATCGGCTCAGCCATCGGCCTGGGCAACATCTGGCGTTTCCCCGGCGTCGCTTACTCCAACGGCGGCGGCGCCTTTCTGATCCCGTACCTGGTCGCACTGGTGTTTGTCGGCATTCCCATGCTTTGGCTCGACTATGCAGTCGGCCATAAATTCCGTGGCTCACCGCCGTGGGCGCTGCGCAAGATCATCGGGGGTGGCGAGTTCATCGGCTGGTTCCAGACCTTCGTTTGCTTCGTCATCATGGTGTACTACGGCGCTGTCCTCGCATGGGGTGTGCAGTACACGATCTACTCCATGAACGCCGCGTGGGGCGACGACCCGACGACCTTCTTCACGGAAACTTTCCTGCAGGTCGTCCCTGGTGATACCTTCTCGTGGGCGCCCGCGTGGGCGGTTATGATCCCCCTGACTCTCGTGTGGATTCTCGTTCTTTTCGTGATTGGACGTGGGCTGTCCAAGGGTGTTGAGGCGGCCAACAAGGTCTTCCTGCCCCTCCTTGTCATTTTGTTCCTGGCGCTCGTGGTCCGTGCACTTTTCCTGCCCGGTGCCACCGAGGGCCTCAACGCCTTCTTCACGCCGAACTGGGCGGCCCTCGCTGACCCCAAGGTGTGGCTGGCCGCCTTCGCGCAGATCTTCTACTCCCTGTCCGTGGGCTTCGGTATCATGCTGACCTACGCTTCCTACCTGCAGCGCAGGTCGAACCTGACCGGAACGGCCCTCGTCGCAGGCTTCGCGAACTCGTCCTTCGAGATCCTTGCCGGCATCGGCGTGTTCTCAGCGGTCGGCTTCATGGCTCACCAGGGTGGTGTCAGCGTGTCCGAGGTCGAGGGCTTGTCCGGTCCGATCCTGTCCTTCGTGACCTTCCCGAAGATTATTTCGATGATGCCCGGCGGACCGATCTTCGGCGTTCTCTTCTTCTCCTCCCTGGTTCTGGCTGGCGTTACCTCGCTACTGTCCCTGCTTCAGGTAGTCTCCGGCGGCCTTCAGGACAAGTTCGGATGGTCGCCCGCTCGTTCGGCCCTCGTTCTCGGCGTTCCCGCAACCGTCATTTCGCTGCTTCTCTTCGGAACGCGCTCGGGCCTGAATAACCTGGACATCGTCGACAACTTCATCAACTCGATTGGTGTCGTTTCCTCTGCGATCATGTTCGCCGTCCTGTGCGCGGTCGCCGGTCCCCGTCTGGGCGTGCTGCGCGCTCACCTGAACTCGGTGTCCAGCGTGAAGGTGCCCAGGGCATGGGAACCCCTTGTCGGCATCGTCATCCCGGTCGTTCTCTTCATCATGATGGCAATGTCCATCGTGGACCTGTTGACCAACGGCTACGGCAAGTACCCGAGTGGTTACGTGCTCATTTTCGGGTGGGGTTCGGTGGCTGTGGCCCTCATCGCGTCGCTGGTCTTCACGCTTATCCCGTGGAAACACCGTCCTGTCGACGCACGTGCGACAGTTGCTGAGATCCTCGATCGTGACAATGATGAGACCCCTGTGACTGAAGGAGATGCCCAGTGACTGCTCCCGCTATCGCCCTGATGATCCTCACGATCCTACTTGTGTGGGGTGGCCTCGTAGCTTCCGTCGTCATGCTGCAGATCCTCTCCGTTCCGTCGGAGGAGGAAACGGAGGCAGCACAGGAAGCCATTGAAGCCCAGCTGACTCTGCGCGACGCGAAGGAACGCTATGAGGCTTATCGCATTTGACCTTGACGATACGCTGGCCCCCTCGAAGTCGCCGCTCCCACCCCAGATGGACGTGGCGCTGCGCTCCCTGCTGGACCACGTGGAGGTGTGCATCATCTCCGGCGGCCAGATGGGGCAGTTCCGCACGCAGGTGCTCGATAACCTCCATGCCTCTGACGAGGAGCTTTCGCGCCTGCACCTGATGCCCACCTGCGGGACGCGCTACTACCGCTTCGAGGACGGCGCGTGGGTCGAGCGTTACGCCCACGACCTGGACCCCGAGGTAGCCGCCCGCGTCATCGAATCCCTGGAGCGCCACGCTCGTGAGCTTGGCCTGTGGGAGGAGAATCCGTGGGGCAACATCATCGAGGACCGCGGCTCGCAGATCACCTTCTCTGCCCTGGGCCAGGAGGCACCGCTGGACGCCAAGCGTGCCTGGGATCCGGATGGGACCAAGAAAGCTGCCCTGCGCGACGCGGTGCAGCCCGACGTGCCGGAGCTGGATGTCCGTGGGGGTGGCTCGACCTCGGTCGACATCACGACGCGCGGCATCGATAAGGCCTACGGAATGGGCAAGCTGGTCGAGGAGACCGGTATCCCCGCGTCCGACATGCTCTTCATCGGGGACCGCCTGGACCCCGAGGGCAACGACTACCCGGTGATGGCAGCGGGCTACGCGACGCGCGCCGTGTCCGGGTGGGAAGAGTGCGTTCAAGTGATCGATCAGCTCGTGGAGTCTATGAGCTGACCCGTTAGACCAACAACGACGAGGCCGGGGCTGGGACACCAGCTCCGGCCTCGTTTTGTTGTCCCTGCGCAGGGGGAGGGCGTCGTCGCGTGCGTGGCGCTAGGAGGCGCCGATGCCGCGCGTCGCCCAGAAGACGACAGCCGAGGCGGCTGCGACGTTGAGAGAGTCTACCCCGTGGTCCATCGGAATTTTGACGGTGTAGTCGGAGGCGGTGATGGTTCGCCGTGCCAGGCCATCGCCCTCGGTACCCATGACCATTGCCAGGCGGGCGCCCGGTCCTTGGAGGGCTGGCAGCGTGGCGAAGTCGTCGAGTGAGATGGAATCGTCCGAGAGGGCCAGGGAAGCGACGGTGAAGCCGGATTCCTGAAGCGTCGTGATGCCGGCCGGCCAGGTCTCCAGGCGCGTCCAGGGGACCTGGAAGACGGTTCCCATCGAGACCCGGACGGCTCGGCGGTAGAGCGGATCGGCGCAGGAGGGGGTCACGAGGACGGCGTCCACGCCCAGGGCGGCGGCGCTGCGGAAGGCCGCGCCGACGTTCGTGTGGTCGACGAGGTCTTCTAAGACCACGACGCGGCGCGCGGGCATTCCTCCTCGAGCCGTCGCGAGCAACTCCTCGAGGCTGGGCAGAACCGGTCGCTGCATGGCGGCCAGTGCGCCGCGGTGCAGGTGGAAGCCCGTCATCTGCTCCAGGATGTTCTCGGGTGCGACGAAGATGGGCAGGTCGGCCCCGTCTGCTTTTCCCGTCGCAGCTTCGATGAGGGGGGAGAGCGTGGGCAGCCACCGGCTGGACATGAGGAAGGAACGCGGGTTGTGGCCTGCGCGCAACGCCCTTTCGATGACGTTGGTGGACTCCGCCATGTACAGGCCGCGCTCCGGCTCGAGTTTCGAGCGGAGCTTGACGTCTTTGAGGCGCGTATAGTCATCCAGTCGCGGATCGGCGGACAGATCGGCGCTGGTCAGCTCGATGATCATGGCGTCCTCAGGCGCGCTGCAGAGCGCGCGAGACTTCGCCTGGCCAGGAGGGACCTTCGAAGATGAAGGCAGAGAAAGCCTCGACCAGATCGGCGCCCGCACCGATCATGCGCAGTGCATCCTCCGGGGAGGAGATGCCGCCCGTGCCGATGAGGATTTGCTCGTCATTCAGGTGGCGTGCCACCAGCGAGACAACCTCGAGGGCGCGGGACAGCAGGGGAGCACCCGAGACACCGCCTTCACCCAGGTCGTGGTTGATCGTCGTGTTCGTGGCGACGACTCCTGCCAGTCCAAGTTCTTTGGTGAGTTCGACGACCGCGACGATGTCTTCGTCTGCCAAGTCGGGTGCGATCTTGACGAAGAGGGGCATGACGCGGTCTGGGGCGCCGGCCTCGCAGCCGCGGCGTGCGGCCTGCAGAATCGGGCGCAGGTGGTCGACGGACTGCAGGTCGCGCAAACCAGGAGTGTTGGGTGAAGAGACATTGACGACGACGAAGTCCACCCAGTGGGCCAAAACCCGCGCGCAGTATTCGTAGTCGGCGGGCGCATCGGCCTCGGGGGTGAGTTTGTTCTTTCCAATGTTCGCCCCGACGACGGTGGCGCGCCCCGCAGGCGTGGCGCGCAGCTCGCGCAGCTTCTTCGCGGTCGCGTCCGCGCCCGCGTTGTTGAAGCCCATTCGATTGCGCAGTCCCCGTTCCTCCATGAGACGCCACAGGCGCGGCGCTTCGTTGCCCGGCTGAGGGCGTGGCGTCACGGTGCCGATTTCGACGAAGGCGTAGCCCAGGGCGCACATGCCCAAGACGGCTTCGGCATCCTTGTCCATTCCCGCGGCTAGGCCCAGACGAGAGGACAGGGGACGGGGACCCAGCATGAGCGGGACCTCGACGCCTCCGATGGTGCGAGTTGGGCGGTGTAGGGGATTCAAGTATCCCAGGGTCGCCCGCATGAGTCCGCGCGTGGGGGCGAAGCGCCCGGCGAGGGAAATAGCCCCCAGACCCAGGTGGTGTGCTCGCTCCGGGTCGGATCGGGAAATAAAGTGTCGGAATGTCCAGTTGTAGGCGCGTCGGATCATGGTTCCAAGGGTAGTTGATTAGTCCCACCATGCCCACCACCAGCGCGTGGTCGATGTGTCTCGCGCGAGGATGCGCATGTCGTCGGGTGGAGTCGCGTCGTCGTCCAAGCCGAGTACGTCGGCGAGAATGAGCCAGTGCTGATAGGTCGGGAAGGCGGTCTCGTCAATTGGTTGTCCCGTCTGGGCGATGATCGCGCTTTCTGGCACGCATACGGTGTCGATGCTGACACGTTCGTCCCAGCGTGGCGCCCGGATGACGTAGCCGTCAAGGGCGAGTCCATCGATGCGGGAGGCGGCGCGCAAAAGGTCGGTGATGCGCGGCGCGTTGTTCTGACGGTCTTCGCGGGCCAGGGGCGGCAGGAGGCTACTGAGCGTTCGTGCGTCCGCCCCGGAGAGGTCGGCGAAGCGTGCGTAGTCTCCCGTATCCCACCCGTCGCAGATGTAGGGCGCGAGCAGGGAACTCACGTGGCGGTCGTCGAGCCAGTGCATCGGCCCATAAAGGCCCTCGCGTGCGGGTTCGTCGTCAGTTGTGTCCTCGAGGGGGTTTTGCTGTGTTGTTGGTTCGGGCGAAACCGTGGAGTGGTGTGCGGGAGGTGTCGGCTCGTCGGCGCCGTCGACGACCGGGGCTGGGATCCTGTCCTCCTCGTCGACTGTGACCTGCGAGAAAGCGCTGAGTGAAACTGAAACGTGCATGGGGTGTCCTTCCGTTCGAAAACGGCATCGGTGCCGTTTCTCTTCCAGGATGACGCCGATGCCTCGGCCAACACCAGCCGCGTGCAGTCCCCTGTGGATAGGGGAGGTAAGCGACGCGTCCTTGTGGACACACAAGCCGCGGTCCCACACCCTGTGGACGGGTGTGGGACCGCGGAAAGACGGGCAGGAGTTTACTTGGGGAACTCTCCGCGGGCTACCTGCGGGCGTGGGGAGCGCCAGCGGCGCGGCATAATCATGCGCGAGAAGGCGTAGTAGCCGGTGCCACGCGGGATGTCCTCGCGCGGGTGCTTCTGTGCGAACTGTGTCTTGATCGCTCGCCACACGAGGAAGGCCTCAATACCGGTGACGATGAAGGAGCCGTACATGAGGATCGTGGATCCGTAGATGAAGACCATGAGCATCTGTTCGGATACGGCATCCTTGAATATGGATGGTGCCATGAGGAAGATCAGGGCTGCCATCATGAAGGCCAGAACCCACTCGGCGAAAGAATGGCGCGCGTCGACGTAATCGCGCACGAAGCGCCGCGCGCGTCCCTTGTCTCGCGCAGGCAGGTGCTTCTCGTCACCCGTTAGAAGTGCACGCTGTTCGGCATCCCATCTGGCGTTTCGTGCGGCCCTCGCGGCGCGCTTGGCTTCCTTGCGGTCGGCGGGTACCAGCGGGTGGATGCGTGCGGCCTCGGCCGCCTTACGCTTGGGCGTAGGGCGGCCCTTTTTACCGGTGGGAGTCGTGGAGGCGACCGCGGTGGTTGCCGCGTCGTCCTCGCTCTTGTTCTTGCTTCGTCCAAACACGCTCCCAGGCTAGCGGAAAGCCCACCCGCCGTGCACTGTCATGGTCTACCCTGGGCGTATGGCTGATACTTCACATGAGTTGTCGACATCCGTTCTGCGAGAGCGCCTCGAGGCCGCTTTCCCCTCTCTCCTCGAAGAACTTACCCAGCTGGTGGCTATTCCTTCTGTGTCCTCGGACCCCGCGCACGCTGCCGATGTGGAGCGCAGCGCCGAGCACTTGCGTGAGCGTTTCGCTGCCCTGGGACTTGAGGCTAAGGTCCTGCGTGAGAACGCGGAGGATGGCACGGAGGGTAAGCCCGCGCTGATTGCTCACACGCCCCATATCGAGGGAGCGCCGACTGTTCTCCTGTACGCTCACCACGATGTCCAGCCGGTGGGGGAGCTGCATCGCTGGAGCTTGGATCCCTACAGGGCTGAGGTGCGCGGGGACCGCATCTACGGACGTGGTTCCTCCGATGACGGTGCTGGCGTGACTGTTCACCTGGGGTCGCTGTCGATTCTTGGCAAAGACTTGCCCGTCAACGTTGTCGTTTTCATTGAGGGCGAGGAGGAGATCGGCTCGCCGTCTTTCACTGCGTTCCTGGATGCTCACCGCGATGAACTCGCGGCCGATGTTATCGTCGTGACGGATTCGTCGAACTGGAAGCCGGGCGAACCCGCTGTGACGACGACGCTGCGCGGCAACGCGATTGTGACCGTCGACGTGACCGTCGCGGACCACGCGGTGCACTCGGGCGCATTCGGTGGCCCGTTGCTTGACTCGGTCGCGATCTCCTCGATGCTGATTGCGTCTCTTTTTGATGGAAAGGGCGACGTCGCGGTGCCGGGTCTGGGTGGCTCGGACCACGCGGACGTGGCTTGGCCTGAGGATGAGCTGCGTGAAGCCGCGGGCATGGTTGAGGGCCTTCAGCTGGCCGGTTCGGGTGACATCGCCGCACGCATGTGGACCAAGCCTTCGATCTCGGTCATCGGCTTTGATGCGCGCCCGGTGGCCAATGCCTCGAATACGATCGCCCCGCACACGCGGTTCCGCCTGTCGATGCGCACGGTGCCGGGCGTAGATCCCACGCAGGCACAGGCCGCGCTCGTCGATTACCTGCTCGCGAACGTGCCCTTCGGCGCGCGCGTCGAGGTGACGGCTGAGGATGCGGGTGCGGGCTACCAGGCGGACATGGACTCTCCGGTTACCGCGATGTTGCACGAGTGCCTGACCGAGGCCTGGGGCGTGTCGTCCGTGAACATCGGGGTGGGCGGCTCGATCCCCTTCATTTCCGATTTCCAGCGTATTTTCCCGGGAGCGCAGGTTCTCGTTACGGGAGTCGAGGATCCGCTCACCAACGCGCATTCGGAGGACGAATCGCAGTCGATCCCGGATCTGAAGGCAGCGATTCTCGCCGAGGCGCTGCTGTTGACCCGCCTGGCTTCCCTGTGAGGCGAGTAGTCGTTGCCGGTCGGTGGGATGGGGCGCGTCCCCTCCTGCCGACCGGCGTCGCATTGGAAGAGATCGGGCGCGGCCTGAGGGCGGGGGGCGACGGCCTCGACGTCGTCCTCGTTCCCTTCGGCTCCGGACCCACGTTCGACGAGGCCGTGGCCGCCTGTCGCTCCCAGGCCTCGTTCGTGCGGGTGCCCACCGAGGCTTCCTCGACCCGCCAGGTCGGCGAGCGCGTGGCGGCTGCGCTGGGGGAACCCAGGGTCGTCGTCGAGGGCGGACACGGCGCTTCCCCCGACTGCGGGCTCGGGTTCCTCGCGGGGCTTCTTGGCGTCGCCGAGTCCGATGTGAGCGGCGAGGGACTGGGTCCCGCCCTGACGCGTGCAGAAGACATGCTCGGCGCGAGCGGCACCGACCTGGTGTGCGCCGCCTCCACGCCGCGTCCTCTCCTTGGTTTTGACTCGGTGCTGGCGGTTGCTCCCGACCTTAACCCTATTGAGGAACAGGACACATCGCTGACGGGGAACCTCATGCAGGCTTTCGCGCACCGGCCTCTGGGGCGCCGTCTGCTCCTGGAGGACTCGAAGGCTCATCCGGGGCGCATGTGGGGGTCCGGTGCCGGTGGTGGTGTCGGCGCGGTCATCGCGGCGATCGGTGGTCGGATCGTAGGCACGGGAGAGGTCCTCGCCGATCTGACGAGGCTTGGTGCTGCGCTCACGCCAGCTGATCTTGTTATCGTGGTCGAACCGGAGCTGTCTTCGCCTCTTCTGGCACAATCGACGATGGACACGATCACCAACGCTGCCGCCGAACTGGCCCTGCCGGTCGTTGCGGTGACCGTACGCTCCAGCCTGTCCCGCTACGAGCGAGCGCAGTGGGGCCTGCATGGGGTCTTTGAGACAGAGGCGCGCATCACACTGGAGGAAGCTGGGCGGCGCATCGCGCGCACCTGGTTACGCTAAGCGCACACCCCACCCCTGGCGCCAGGTGCGAAGGGGGGAGTAGTGTGTCAAGCGCATACGTCTTTTCAGCATCGTAAGGAGCGCCATGTCCGAGTCCGCAACTCAGGCTCCCACCCACGAGGTTATCCTCACCGACGTCGCAGCTGCGAAGGTGAAGAGCCTCCTGACGCAGGAGGGTCGCGACGACCTGCGCCTGCGCATCGCTGTGCAGCCCGGCGGCTGTTCCGGCCTGATCTACCAGCTGTACTTCGACGACCGCACGCTCGACGGAGACGCTATCCGTTCCTTCGACGGCGTCGAGGTTGTTGTCGACCGTATGAGTGTTCCCTATCTGAGCGGTGCAACGATCGACTTCGCTGACACTATTGAGCGTCAGGGTTTCACGATCGACAACCCGAACGCCAAGAACACCTGCGCCTGCGGCGAATCCTTCCACTGAGCCGAAAGAGACTCCACCTCATGATGTTCACCCTGCGCCGTTTCGGCGCCCTCGCTGGTGCGGTCGCTCTTGCCCTGGGCATGTCCGCCTGCACGGATCTGACTGCGTCTTCCTCGTCGTCTGCTATCGATTATTCTGCCTGCTCGACGAACGATTCCTCGCAGCAGACCCAAAACGTCGACCGTAGCGGCACGGGGAATTTCCCTGCTGTGTCGGGCGACGATAAGCCTGTCATCTCGGCGGGCAAGGGAAATGAGCCGACCGACAAGGTCCTGGTCAAGACCCTCAAGCAGGGCGATGGAGCAGTTGTGTGCCCAGGTGCAACGATTAAGGCAAATTACGTTGGTGCGCTGTGGGACGGAACTGTTTTCGATTCTTCTTTCGATCGCGGGCAGGCTGCGACGTTTTCCCTCGACCGAGTTGTCAAGGGATGGAGCTATGGCCTGGCTCATGCGCATGTGGGTGATCGTGTTCAACTCGTGATCCCTGCCGCCCTGGGCTACGGCAGTCAAGCTGCGGGCAGTATTCCCGCGAACTCGACGCTGGTTTTCGTCGTTGACATCGTCAGTGCGAGTGTGGAAAACATCGCTGACGAGTCTGTCCTGACGGGCGCGACCGCGACCGGTGAGGAGCTTCCGGCCGGAATTACCGTTACTGGAGATCCGGCCCAGGAGCCGACTCTGTCGATCGATGACAACGCGGCGGCCCCGACCGAGCGTAAGGTCTACGTCATCTACCAGGGCAGCGGTGAGGAACTCACCGACGATCAGGCATTCCTATACAAGGCTGTCGGCGGAGTGTGGGGTACCAATGGACACACTGAATCCACGTGGGGGGACAGCATTCAACAAGGCGGTGTCGCTCAGGCTGGCCTCGCTGGCTACACGGTGGGTTCTCGTCTCCTCCTCGTGTTGCCCTCCGATAACGGCGCCGATCAGTCCGGCCAGTCGGGTGAGCAGCAGTCCGGTCAGTCCGGCCAAGCACCGAATGTGAGTGTTCTGGTCATCGATATTGTTGGAACGCTTTCGATGCAGTAATCGCCTGCGTATCGAGACCGTGTGCGGGCGGCTCCCAGTGGGGGAGCCGTCCGCTACCCGTTAGAATGAGGCCAATGCGTCGATTACGCCACATACTCAAGGAGAGTTTTCATGAGCGACGAAACCGTGTCGATCCTGGTTTTCAGCGATGACAAGGACAAACGTGCCGCTGTCATCAACGGTATCGGCCTGCGTGCCTCCAAGGACACGCCCCCCATCGACTGGGTGGAGGCCGCCACGGCCTTTGGCGTGCGCGATGCTTTCGATCAGCAGGATTTCTCGGTGCTCATCCTTGACGCGGAGACAAAGAAGGAAGGCGGAATGTCCGTCGCTCGGGACCTTCTTGAAACGCGCGAAGGCGTCCCCCCGATGGTTTTTCTGACGGCGCGCGCGCAGGACGAGTGGTTGGCTACCTGGGCTGGTGCGGTGGCCGCTGTCGCTGACCCGATCGACCCGATCATCCTGCAAGAGACCGTTGCCGACATTCTGCGTGAGGCTAACTGATGAGCAACAAGGAATGGGCACCCATCATCGCTTCGCTCAACGCAGGTCGCTCACTCGACTACGAACAGTCGTACTGGCTGATGGACCAGGTGATGAGCGGTGACTTGGGTGAGGCACGCCTAGCTTCGTTTCTGACGTCCATGGCGATCAAGGGCGCCACTATTGAGGAGATTCACGGCCTTGCGGACGGCATGCGCGATCACGCCGCGAGCGTGGATCTGCCCAGCCGCGCGCTTGACATCGTGGGGACTGGCGGGGACGGCTTTAAGACCGTCAATATCTCGACCATGTCCGCGATTCTTCTGGCAGCGATGGGGATTCCTCTCGTCAAGCATGGCAATCGCGCGGCGACCTCGAAGTCTGGTTCGGCGGATGCTATCGAGGCTCTCGGTATCAACCTCGACCTTGACGCTGATTCCCTGCGTCGCGTGTTCGACCAGGTTGGTATCGCGTTCCTGTTTGCGAACAAGATGCACCCATCCATGCGTTTTGCGGCACCTGTGCGCCGTGCGCTCGGCTTCCCCACGGCATTCAACGTGTTGGGTCCGCTGACCAATCCCGCGAAGGTGCAGGCGCTGGCGATCGGTGCCTCACGCGAGGACAATGCGCGCCTCATGGCGGGTGTCTTTGCGTCGCGCGGCAACTCTGCCCTGGTTTTCCGTGGTGCGACAACGGGTCTGGATGAGCTGACAACCGCTGACTCGAACCAGATCTGGATTGTGTCGGACGGTAGGGTCAGTGAGGTCGCTTTCGACGCTCGTGAATCCCTGGACATGGCCCCGTCCTCGATCGGGGAACTCGCCGGTGGTGAGGCCTCGCACAATGCGGTCGTGGCCCGTGACGTCTTGTCGGGTGGGGGATCGGATGCCATTCGTGACGCGGTTGCCCTTAACGTGGGTGCCGGTCTCCTGGCCTGGGAGAGCCTGGACAAGGCGGTGACGCGGGACAACTTCGAGGATCGCATGGCCTGTGCCGTTGAACGCGCCCTGGGCGCGCTGGCTGACGGTAGTGGCGTGCGACTCATTGATCGTTGGGTGGATGCTTCCAACGCATGACACGCCTGCGCTAGGAGCGCTGGGAACGGCACGGATTGGCGGTTGCCTGAGCCAAGAGTTCGCGCAGCCGTCCCTCGCGTAGCGGGCTGAACACTGGCTGGGTCCACGGCAGGGGAGAATTCCACTCGATCAAGCGAATACCGGGTTCGCACAGTTGGGCACTGATTAGCGCTGTCTCCGCCCACGATGCGACCGTCGCCGCGAGTCCATTCACTTCGAGTGGGATCGTCGAAGTCATGACCTTGATCCACGGAGTGGGGTCGGTGCGCGGTGGCACCACGACCGAAGCCACATGGCGCCCGTAGGATGCGGCGTGTATCAGCCAACCCGGCTCACCTGTGTCCCTGCGCATCCCCCACACGATGCGCGGTGCCGCTAGTACCGGACGCATGGTCGCGCGCTCCACGCCAGCGACGTAGGCGCTCAACTCGTCGCGCACGGTGGCTGCCGACTCGAATAGTCCCCGCTCCGACAGGCGCGTCATGATCGCTGTGAGGGCTGTCGGAACGGCGAGCGAGGAGGCGGCCACGGCCTCGTCGATGAGGGTGCTTACCTCGCAGCTGCCGTGCTCGCCGAGCGCCCGAGCGATCGCGTTTGCCGCCCGCGTTGCATGCGCCCGCGTACCGAAAGGGCCGAGGGCACGGGGAAGGTCCTCCAGGGCTACGGTGGGGGTGACGATTGCGCGGTGTCCGTTGCGCACCACCCAATGCTGGCAGGCCTGGCGGCGCGACGCTGAGTTGTACGGGGGAGCCAGGCTTGCGATGTCGCGCAGTTCCCGAATGCGGGCCTCCAGGATTGATGACGTGGGAAAGGTACGCACCCCGGAAGCCACAGACACCATGCGCTGGATTTTCTGTCGTTTCTCCGCGCGCGTGTAGTAGCTGCTCACGCGTGATCGCAGAGACGAGGCTGACCCGACGTAGAGCGTGTCGCCAGACGCATTGATGAAGTGGTAGACACCCGGGGTGGTGGGCATCTCCGACACGAAGGAGGGGACGGTCGGGCGTCGCGCGGGGGCCTCTTTGCTGAGGGCCACCAGGTCTTCCACGTCCGTTACGCCCGCCGAGGTGAGCAGGTTGATGAAACCGAGCAGCACCTCCGCCGTGGCGCGAGCGTCTCCTAGGGCGCGGTGCCCCGGAGTGGTCGCCGTGCCGAAATATGATGCAATGGTCGCGAGCTTGTGGTTGCGCACAAGGGGTCGTGGCAGCGCCAGTCGCGCGAGCGCCAGCGTATCGACAACTGGCGGCTTGGGCCAGTGACGTCCCGCGGCGCGTGCTGCCCGGCGCAGGAACCCCACGTCGAAGGATGCGTTGTGAGCCACGAGGACGGGCGCGCGCTCATCCTCCAGGCCCGCCCAGTCGATAAAACGCTCCAGCACGGCTGCGATCGGCTCTGCGTCTTTCACCATCGCCGGAGTAATCCCCGTCAGTGACGTGATGAAAGGAGGAATCGGGCGTGAAGGGCACACTAGGGAGGAAAACTCATCCGAGAGGTGACCGTCGCGCACCCGAACCGCTCCGATCTCCGTGATTTCTGCGTCCGCACTGAGTCCAGTTGTCTCCAGGTCAACGATCACCCAGTGCCCGCCCGAGGCCGGGGTTCCCACCTCGTCGAGGCTCGGTTGAAGTTCCGGTCTCGCACTACGAGACAGGGCGTCAGAAACAATCGCGCGAGCAAAGCGTTTGTCAGACTCTTCGGGCGCGATGGTTTCCCCACAATTGCGCACGGGAGTCTGTTTCGTCATAGATTTGATACTAATTCCAACGCGCGCCCGCGCGCCCGCTAACAATCGAGGAGTCACAGTGGCGTTCTATCAGGCACTCAAGGCTACCGGCAGCCCGATCCTGAAGGCTGCGTATCACCCATGGATTCGCGGCAAGGAAAATATTCCCGCGCAAGGTGCTGCGATCCTGGCCTCCAACCATAACGCTGTGTGGGATTCCGTGTTCCTGCCGATGATGCTCGACCGTGAGGTCGTCTTCATGGGAAAGGCCGACTACTTCACCGGCACGGGCGTTAAGGGGTGGATGACGAAGGAATTCATGCGCGCGGTGGGTACCATCCCCGTGGATCGCAGCGGTGGTCGTGCCTCTGAGGCTGCGCTCAACGCCGGACTCAAACGGTTGCGCTCCGGGGAACTGTTCGGCATCTACCCCGAGGGCACGCGCAGCCCAGACGGGCGCCTCTACCGCGGCAAGACCGGCGTGGCCCGACTGGCTCTTCTGTCTGGCGCTCCCGTTATTCCTGTCGCCATGATCGGCACTCACGCTGCACAGCCGATCGGTCAGAAGATTCCATCACGCACCAACATCGGCATGGTGATTGGCGAGCCCCTCGATTTCTCGCGCTATAAGGGCCTGCACAAGGACCGCTACGTGCTGCGCGCGATCACCGACGAGATCATGTACAACCTGATGCTCCTGTCCGGCCAGGAGTACGTCGACCTGTACGCCGCCGACGTCAAAGCACAGCTGGCAGCCGAGGGCGCCTTCGAGGGGCCGGTTCCCTCCAACGGTCGCCCCGCGCCCGGCGGACGCACAGCTCCCGACGTACCCGTGCCGACCGCTCCCGAGGAGGAGAGCGTCAAGGAGGACAAGGGCGCCGACAAGGAGTAATCGGCTCGGATTCAACGCGGCGGTTGGTGGCGCGCATCGGTGTTTCGTGGGACGGGCGTCCTTGGCGAAAGGCGATGTGGGCCGGGTAGAATGAACTGTGCCCTGCGCACGCGCGCGCCCGTGCACTAGGCAGCCCCATTGGGCAGCCAGGGTGACGCGGGCAGCGCATGAATGCGCGGGGCCGTCCCCAACCAACCTGAGAAAGGTGACATTCATGTCGGTCCGTCGTGTTGCCCTGCTGACCGCAGGTGGCTTCGCCCCGTGCCTGTCCTCCGCCGTCGGTGGACTCATCGAGCGCTACAACGAAATTGATCCCACCGTTGAGATCATCGCCTACCAGAACGGCTACCACGGTCTGCTCACCGGCAACTACGTGCTGGTGGACGAGGAAGCGCGCAAGCACGCCGCCGTCCTGCACCGCTTCGGCGGCTCGCCGATCGGTAACTCCCGCGTCAAGCTGACGAACAAGAAGAACCTCGTCGAGCGCGGCCTCGTGTCTGAGGATGAAGATCCGCTGCAGAAGGCCGCCGAGCAGCTGCGCGCCGACGGCGTCGACGTCCTGCACACGATCGGTGGTGACGACACCAACACGACGGCCGCCGACCTGGCCGCCTACCTGGAGGAACACGACTACCACCTCACCGTCGTGGGTCTGCCTAAGACGATCGACAACGACGTTGTGCCGATCCGCCAGTCCCTGGGCGCGTGGACCGCCGCTGAAGAGGTTTCGGAATACTCCCAGAACGTCATCGGTGAGCATCGCTCCAACCCCCGCATGCTCATCATCCACGAGATCATGGGCCGCCACTGCGGTTGGCTGACCGCCGCGGGTTCGCTGCGCTATCATGAGTGGCTCAAGACCCAGGAGTGGGTGCCCTCGATCGGCCTGACCAAGGAGCGTTGGGACATCCACGCCATCTTCGTGCCCGAGATGAAGATCGACCTGGACGCCGAGGCGAAGCGCCTGAAGGCGATCATGGACGAGCAGGGCAACGTTAACATCTTCCTGTCCGAGGGCGCCGGCGTCCCCGAGATCATTGCGGAGATCGAGGCTGCCGGTGGCGAGGTTCAGCGTGATCCCTTCGGCCACGTCAAGCTCGACACGATCAACCCCGGCCAGTGGTTCGCCAAGCAGTTCGCCGAGAGAATCAACGCTGAGAAGGTCATGGTTCAAAAGTCCGGTTACTTCTCGCGTTCCTCGCGCGCGAACGCCGACGACCTGCGACTCATCAAGTCGATGACGGACCTGGCCGTCGAGTGCGCGTTCAAGGGCGAGTCTGGCGTCATCGGTCACGACGAAGAGGACAACGATCGTCTGAAGGCCATTGCGTTCCCGCGTATCGCAGGTGGCAAGCCTTTCGACGTCTCGGCTCAGTGGTTCCTCGAGATGATGGCCGAAATTGGTCAGAGCGTCGAGCCGGCTGGCGAGTGAGTCGCTTCGCGTGATTCCTTCTATTACTCCTGGACGTGGCGGCGAGCCTGTGCGTAAGCCTTACTCCCGCCGCGTCCCCGAGCGTTTGTGGTCGCCCGAGTCCGGGGAGCGCGCTCCCTGGGACACGTGGCGCGGCCTGGACGCTGCCCAGCAACCTTCGTATGCGGATGCCGAGTCCGTATCCGAGGTGACGGCTCAGCTTCGCTGCCAGCCGCCTCTCGTGTTCGCGGGCGAGGTCGATGACCTGCGCACGTGGATGGGGGCCGCGTCGCGCGGCGAGGCTTTCGTCCTGATGGGGGGAGACTGCGCCGAGACGTTCGCAGAGGCGACGGCCGATCACGTGCGTTTGAAGATCCAGACGCTGCTGCAGATGGCTGTTGTGCTGACCTACGGTGCTTCGCTGCCCGTCGTAAAGGTGGGGCGCATCGCCGGCCAATACGCCAAGCCGCGTTCCTCCGACGTAGAGACGCGAGACGGCGTGACGCTGCCGAGCTATCGCGGTGACGCCGTGAATTCGTTCGAGTTCACCCCCGAGGCACGCGAGCCCGACCCGCAGCGTCTCCTCGCTCTGTACAACCATGCGGCCTCGACGCTTAACTTGATTCGCGCCTTCACGAAAGGTGGCTACGCGGACCTGCGTCAGGTGCACCGCTGGAACCAGGGTTTCATGTCGAATCCGGCGTACGCTCGTTATGAGTCGTTGGCCGCAGACATTCATCGGGCCATTAAGTTCATGGGTGCGGCGGGCGTTGATTTTGAGACGTTGCGCGATGTGGATCTGTTTTCGTCGCACGAGGCTCTGCTCTTGGAGTATGAGTCGGCGATGACGCGCATCGATTCGCGCACGGGCGAACCCTACAACACGTCCGCTCACTTCCTGTGGGTGGGGGAGCGGACGCGTGAGGAGGAGGGTGCTCACATCGAGTTGCTCTCACGCGTGCGTAACCCGATTGGGGTCAAGCTGGGTCCGTCGACGACGCGCGATCAGATGCTCTCGCTCATCGACCGGCTGAATCCGGATGGTGAGGATGGGCGCCTGTCGTTTATTACCCGAATGGGTGCTGATCGTATTCGTGAGGTTTTGCCGCCACTGCTTGAGGCTGCCCGCGAGGATGGTCGCCCGCTCACGTGGATGACGGATCCGATGCACGGCAACACGATCACGTCGTCGACCGGCTTCAAGACGCGCCGCTTCGAGACGGTCATGGATGAGGTTCGTGGCTTTTTCGAGGCGCATGAGGCAGTGGGCACAGTCCCGGGTGGCCTGCACGTGGAGCTGACGGGTGACGATGTCACCGAAGTGGTCGGCGGGTCGGAGCACATTGACGATGAATCTCTGCGCGATCGCTACGAGACGCTCGTGGATCCGCGGCTGAACCACCAGCAGAGCCTGGAGATGGCCTTCCAGGTCGCCCAGTATCTGGCGAAGGGGTCTGCTTCCAACGAGGGGTGAGTTTTCTACTGCTCATACGCGATCCCGGCCTCGTTTGTGATGAACGAGGCCGGGTTTCGTCAGTGCAGCGTCATCGGTGAGTCGGTGCGCGCGACTCCTCAGACGATTGTGATCGTGACCGTGGATCCTTTTTTGGCCATCGTGCCGCCTGCTGGGTCGGTGGAACGAACGGTTCCAAAGAACCCGCCGAGGATGGCTTCCTCTTTAACGGTAAAACCGGCGGTTTCGAGTCGGTTCTTGGCGTCTTCTCGCTGGAGGCCGACCACATCGGGGACGGCCACTTGTTCGGGACCCTTCGACACGGTGTAGGCGACGGAGTCTCCGCGGTAAAGTGTGGAGCCTTCGCGGGTTTGCTGGGAGATGACTTGGCCGGCAGCAACGGTGTCGGAGTAGGCTTCGGAGGGTGAGGCCACGAGGCCGAGGGCTTCGATCGTGGCTTTGGCTGCGTCGGCGCCGAGTCCGCTCAGGGAGGGAACGGTCAAGGGCTCGCGGCCTTTGGACAGGACAATGTCGACGGTTGAATCGTGTGCGATGGAGGTTCCAGCGCTCACCGACTGGGAGACGACCTGTCCCTGGGGCACGTCCTCGGAGTATGCGTCGGTGACAGAACCGATTCCGAGTCCGGCATCGCTCAGGGTACGCCCCGCCTCGTCCTGGCTCTTGCCAGTGACATCGGGGACGGTCTTCATGTCTACGCCTTTTGATACGTACAGTTGGACAGTTGCTCGCTTGTGCACGGACTGTCCACCTTGCGGGTCGGAGCGGGTAACGGCGCCGCTGGAAACGTCGTCGGAGAACTCTTCTTCGACTTGGGAGGTCAATCCGAGGGCGCCCAGGTCCGTTTGCACGTCGGTGAGGGGACGTCCCGTTGTCTCGGGCATTGTCAGGTAGGAGCCGGGACCGTATTCGGTCCACCACCAGCGCCCGCCGATGCCAGCGACGATGAGGAGCAGAGTGACGAGCGCGATCCAGGTGAGCGCACGGCGGCGACTCTTCATGGCGGTCCTGGGCGCAGGCGGGGGCGGGGGAGCGGATGTGTGAACTGTCGCGATGGTTCGTGACGCGGGCACCGGCAGCGGCCTCGTGAATTGGGAGGATAAAACCTCGGTGTTGAGTGCGCTTGTCTGGGCACCATCCTGCGTGTTCTTCATTGCGATGTCGGCGCGTCGGTTGCTCAGTTCAGAGGGAATGGCTGCGGCTGCGCGCGTTACAAGGTCGATAGCCTCGGATGCGTCAGCTGGGCGATTCGCTGGGTTGCGCGCTGTGAGAGCGGCGACGAGGTCGTCGATTTCTCGGGGAATCCACGGTTGGGCGGTTGATGGGCTGGGCACGTCGTCGGAGACGTGATGGGTGGCGATCTGCAGGGGAGTCTCGCCTGCCCACGGCACGGAACCCGTGAGCATCTCATAGAGCATGATGCCCACGGAATAGATGTCGGAGCGTGCATCCGCCTCAGTCGTTGTCGCGATCTCGGGGGCGATGTAGGCGACGGTGCCCAGCATGTTGCCTGTGGACGACATCGATACCTCCGAGGCGGCCCGGGCCAGACCAAAGTCGGTGACCTTCGCGGGTCCATCGGAGGGAACGAGGATGTTTTCAGGCTTGATGTCGCGGTGGATGACACCGACGCGGTGGGCGGCGCGCAGCGCCTCGAGCGTGTCGGTCGTATAGCGCAGCGCCTGGGGGATCGTGAACGCTCCTTGTGCGCGCAGAAGCTGACGTAGGTTGGTACCGTCGATGAGTTCCATGACGAGGAACCCCTGGCCGGTGACGACGCCCTGGTCGAAGACGGAGACCACCCCCGGGTGGACGATGCGAGCGGCGGCGCGTGCTTCACGGCGGAATCGTTCGACGAAGGCATCGGAGTCCGCCAGGTGTGGGTGCATGACCTTGAGGGCAACGGGGCGGTCAAGGCGTTCGTCTTGCGCGATGTACACGGTGGCCATTCCTCCGCGGGCGAGCCTGCGGGTGACCCGGTAGCGTTCGTCGACCAAGAGCCCGATCAGTGGATCAGTTTGGTCAAATGTCTTCTCGTCGCTCACTTGTTTGATTCTATGGGAGTTTTCGGCAAATCATTGGAGGTGCGTGCATCGGTGCGGCGCCGCGATGGGGTAGTGTTGCGATCATGAGCAGTACTGATATAACCCTGTTGTCTAGCGATGAGGTGTGCCGTTTGCTCGGTATCGAAGAACGACGCCTGAAGCAGCTCCTTCGTGACCGTGTCCTCATTGAGGTACGCGGCGAGGACGGAGAGCGTGGGATTCCCCGCGAGGTCATCGTCAAGGGGCCTAACGGCTGGGAACCTCTGCCTGTGCTGCAGGGCACGCTCACTCTTCTGGCGGACGATGGATTTACGCCTGAGGAGTCTGTCGCCTGGCTTTACGCGATGCAGGACGAACTCGGTGAACGCCCGATCGACGCGATGACGTCTGGACGTCACCATCGGGTTAACCGGATTGCGTCGACGCTGGCGTTCTAGGGGAGTCTTCCTTGCCGGGGCCTCTAGGCGCGCCGAGCGGTGAGGATGTCACACAGCTCTTGCAGCATGATGGCTGCGTCTGCGTCGATGCCACTTGTCTCCAGGGCTTCGCGACCGTCACGGACCAGTCGTGCGATCTCTGCTTCGTGGGCAGCGAGGCCGTTGCGTTCAACAATCTGCTTTGCTTCCTCGATCTGCCCAGCCGAGGCCTCGGCGACCCCGAGCACATCAGTGAGCGCGCGGCGCTCGGTGGGGGAGGACGCTTCCCAGGTGAGGGCCAGTAACGCGGTACGTTTGCCTTCGCGTAGGTCGTCGCCGGCAGGCTTGCCCGTGAGAGCGGGGTCTCCGAAGACGCCTAGGTCGTCGTCACGGAGTTGGAAGGCCAGCCCCCAGGGCGTGAGGATCCTTTCGAGGACCTCGATGAGTCCGAGGGCTTCGCTCAGTGACGCTGCCCCGCAGATTGCTCCGAGAACCGCCGGGTGGACGACGGAATACCGCGCTGACTTGTGGAGTGCGACCTCCAGGGAGTCACAGGTGTTCAGCGCGTCCGTACGCTCCGGATCGAGCGGGGTCTGCTCAGCGACGATGTCGAGGTATTGGCCGAGTGCAACCTCGGCGTGCATGTCGGCGAAACGACGGGTGAATGCCCGCACGGAGTCGCCACGCAGGGCCAGGGCCTGCTCATCCGCCGCATTGACGGCAGCTGAAAAGAGGAAATCACCGACAAGGATGGCCGCGTGATCGCCGAAATCGGTGGGTGAACCAATCCATGCGCTGGATACGTGATGGTCGGCCAAGCGGCGGTGCGGCGTGGGTGCGCCTCGGCGCTCGTCAGCGTGATCAATGATGTCGTCGTGGACGAGAGCACTCGCCTGGTAGAGTTCGAGGGCCGCGGACAGGTGTGGCAGGGAAGCTTGCGTGAGAGGCAGGCCGGATGTCAAAGACCAGCCGACGTGTGCCATGAGCGCACGAAAACGCTTGCCTCCGGATGTTGAGGCCACCACCGCCTCGGCGAAATTCGTTGAGCGTTGCGTGGTTCCCACGCGGGTGAGGAGGCTGGCCAGCGCGGTGGTTGTGGCCTCGTCGATGTGGGGACGCAGCATTGAGAAACTCTCGCTCAGACTCATATGGTTACTCTAATGGACGGTTGTGGGCGGGCGCGGCACAGCTGGGAAGATTCACACCTACCGTCAGGAAAACTCGCGGGTAACGCACTAAAATGGGCGTGGTATGCCGATTTGCAATCGGCTCTGTTGTGCATACCCATCAACGAAAGGGACCCGTGTGAGTGCATCGCGCGCTTCGGCAAAGGACTCTGCGACCAGCGAGGAGACCCCGGAGGTGAAGGCCCCCGCGAAGAAGACGACGCGTGTCGCCAAGGCTGCGTCGGCGAAGAGTGGGGCTGCCTCGGGTGCCGAGGACAAGTCGCCTGCCGCCAAGAAGCCCGCTGCGAAGAAGTCCGCTGCGAAGAAGGCTCCCGCGAAGAAGACTGCGCCTCGCAAGAGTACGAAGAAGGCGAGCGGCGCCCCCGAGGAGAAGGCCAACGGGGAGGCTGCAGCCAAGAAGCCGCGCGGACGCAAGAAGAAGGACGTCGAGGTTGTCGAGGAGGTTACGCCTGATCTCGAGACATCCGAGGAGGAATTCGAACCCATCGGCGAAGACCTGGAGGATCCTGATCTTGGCGCCGGCAGCGACGACGAGGAGGTGGTAGAGGCTGAGGAAGAAGCAGAGGAAGAAGACGCCAAGGTTTCTGAAGGGGCGGCGTTGCGTGAACGCACAAACGCGGGTATTCACGTGAAGGGTGGTTTCGTCGTCTCCGACTCTGATGAGACCGACGAACCTGTCCAGCAAGTGACGGTCGCCGGCGCGACCGCCGATCCGGTGAAGGATTACCTGAAGCAGATTGGCAAGGTTTCTTTGCTCAACGCCGAGCAGGAGGTTGACCTGGCCAGGCGTATTGAGGCTGGCCTGTACGCTGAGTACAAGTTGAAGAACCAGGCTGACGAGATGACCAGCCGGAAGCGTCGCGAGCTGCACTTCCTCGCCCAGGACGGCCAGCAGGCGAAGAACCACCTGCTCGAAGCTAACCTGCGTCTGGTCGTGTCGCTAGCCAAGCGCTACACCGGTCGCGGTATGCAGTTCCTGGATCTGATCCAGGAGGGCAACCTGGGCCTTATCCGCGCGGTCGAAAAGTTCGACTACACGAAGGGTTACAAGTTCTCGACTTACGCCACGTGGTGGATTCGCCAGGCGATCACACGCGCGATGGCAGATCAAGCACGAACAATCCGTATCCCCGTGCACATGGTCGAGGTCATCAACAAGCTCGCCCGCGTCCAACGCCAGATGCTGCAGGACTTGGGCCGCGAGCCGACGCCTGAAGAGCTGGCCAAGGAACTCGACATGACCGCTGAGAAGGTCGTGGAGGTTCAAAAGTACGGTCGCGAACCCATCTCGCTTCACACGCCTCTGGGCGAGGATGGTGACTCAGAATTCGGTGACCTTATCGAGGATTCCGAAGCTATCGTGCCTGCTGATGCCGTGTCTTTCACGCTGCTTCAGGAGCAGCTCCACCACGTGCTTGACACACTGTCCGAACGTGAGGCGGGGGTTGTTTCAATGCGTTTCGGTCTTGGGGACGGCCAGCCTAAGACCCTCGACGAGATCGGCAAGGTCTACGGTGTTACGCGTGAGCGCATCCGTCAGATTGAATCCAAGACCATGTCGAAGCTGCGTCACCCCTCGCGTTCGCAGGTGCTTCGAGACTATCTCGACTGACCGTACCTCATACGCCACGCACGGGCCGGGACCATCGCGTTCCCGGCCCGTGACATTATTGTCACAATGCGGTCAGTATCGGGTGGCACTCTCGCCGCTGAGCGTGCGGTAGGGCAGGATGAAGACATGCTTGAGGGTGCACTGATTCTTGTCGTGACTGTCGTCCTTGTTCTCGTCGTTGCGGGTGGTGTCGTTGCCGCGCTCGCACTGTCGAGGCGCAGTGCCGACGATTGGAAGGGGGTCATTAGGCGTGAGGGCGAAGAGCTGAAGGAGGACGTCAAGAGCCATTCCCTGCCCAAGCGCGCCTCTGGCTCGGGTGACGGACCCGTGACACCGCGCACTGCTTCTTTGCAATCCCTCCTGCTTAGCGCTGACACTTCCAATGCGTATTTCGATGCCGACCGCCTCCCGGGCGTGGATCGTCTCGAAAACGTTACCGAGCGGATGAGCGGTCGCTTCGACCGAGGGCGTAAGGGAGGCCACGCGGAGGGGCGTTAAGGAACCACGAACTCACTGCCTCTTTCATCCGAATGTGTCCATGGGGGATAATGACCCCATGGACGCATTTGTTTCATTCCTTCACACGCCGTGGGCGGTTGTCGTCGCTGTGGTGTTCGCTGTGCTTATCGGCGTGGTTATTCGCCTCGCCGTCAGCGCCCGACGCCCTTCCACCGACGACGTAACCATCACGGTTGAGTCCCGGGTGTCCGCCCAAGGCGAGAGCCCAACGCCTATCGAATCTGAGGAGGAGCCAGCCGAGCAGCCGCGCGCTGGCCCGACCGCTGAAAACGCGAGTCCGGTCGCCGAGGAAGATGAGAGCCCGGTCGCCGAAGAAGAAGCTGCGCAGGAGCCAAGTGTCGAGCGCCCCGAACCTGTGCGTTCGCGCATGCAGCGCCTGCGCGAACGGCTTGCCTCGTCCGGTTCCCTGGGCCGCGCCATCCTTGGAGTACTCAGTCGTGGTCAGCTCAGCGCCGCCGATTGGGAGGAGATTGAAGAATCCCTCCTGATCGCCGACCTCGGCCTCGAGGCCACTGATTCCCTCATGGAGGCCCTCAAGCGTCGCGTCGCCGTCGAGTCCACGAGCGACGAGGCACGCATCCGCGAGATCCTGCGTGAGGAACTCCTGGCCCTCGTCGGTCCCGACATGGATCGTTCCCTCGACCTGACCCGTCCAGAGGCCGATGATGTCACCAAGCCCGCCGTCGTCCTGATGGTCGGTGTTAACGGTACCGGCAAGACCACGACCGTGGGCAAGCTTGCCCGCATTCTTGTCGCGGAGGACAAGACCGTTCTTCTGGGCGCCGCTGACACTTTCCGCGCGGCCGCCGCCGATCAGCTCGCCACCTGGGGTGAGCGCGTGGGTGTCGACGTCGTCAGGAGTGATCGTGAGGGTGCCGACCCGGCATCCGTCGCCTTCGAGGCCGTGCGCGAGGGAATCTCGCGCGATGTGGACGTCGTCCTCGTCGACACCGCGGGCCGCCTGCAGAACAAGTCGACCCTGATGGACGAGCTCGGCAAGATCAAGCGCGTTATGGAAAAGCAAGCGCCCGTCTGCGAGGTCCTCCTCGTCTTGGACGCCACCACCGGCCAGAATGGTATGAAGCAGGCCGAAGTTTTCGCGGAGGCGACCGGCGTGACCGGCATCGTCTTGACGAAGCTTGATGGCTCCGCAAAGGGAGGTATCGTCGTCTCGGTTCAGCGTGCCCTGGGTGTTCCCGTGAAGTTTGTCGGTCTCGGTGAAGGCGCAGATGATCTGGCCCCCTTCGATCCGCAAGGCTTCGTTGACGCGATCGTGGGCAACGCCTAGAGTCCCTTCCATGCTGCTCTCCTCGGCCCCGGTCCTACGACCGGGGCCGAGGTGCGCTACTCTGGCCTTGTACTGTCGCCATCTTGGGAGAGATCACGTGTTTGGAAACCTGTCAGATCGCCTGACCCAATCCTTCCGCACCCTGCGCAGCCGCGGGGTCCTGACCGAGTCGGACGTCGACAAGGCGATTTCCGACATTCGTCGCGCCCTGATCGATGCGGATGTCGCCCTCCCTGTCGTTCGCCAGTTCACGTCCCAGGTGCGCGAGAAGGCTTACGGCGCGGCTCGCTCGAAGGCCTTGAACCCCGGCCAGCAGGTCGTTTCTATTGTTCATGACGAACTCGTGGAGATTCTGGGCGGTGCGACTCGTGAGCTCTCCTTTGCTGACTCCGGTCCGACTGTTTTTATGCTCGCCGGCCTCCAGGGTGCCGGTAAGACGACGCTCGCTGGAAAGCTTGGCAAATGGCTGCGTGAGGAAGGTAAGACTGTCCTGCTCGTGGCCTCCGATCTTCAGCGTCCGAACGCTGTCCAGCAGCTCCAGGTTGTCGGCGGGCGCGCCGGGGTCAAGGTGTGGGCCCCTGAGCCGGGTAACGGAGTCGGCAATCCCGTTGAGGTCGCCCGCTCGGGTGTCGAGTTTGCCCGCCAGAGCGGCATCAGTGTCGTCATCGTTGATACGGCTGGTCGGCTGGGCGTCGACCAGGAGATGATGGGCCAGGCGATCGCGATCCGTGATGCGGTGAAACCGCACGAGATTATGTTCGTCCTAGACGCAATGGTGGGCCAAGACGCCGTTTCGACGTCCACAGCCTTTCGTGACGGTGTCGGTTTCACTGGAGTCGTGCTGTCCAAGCTGGACGGTGACGCGCGAGGTGGCGCAGCGTTATCCGTGCGCGGCGTCACAGGGGCGCCTATCCTCTTCGCCTCCACGGGTGAGGGCCTTGACGACTTCGAGCGTTTCCACCCGGACCGCATGGCCGGGCGGATCCTCGACATGGGTGACATTCTCACCCTCATTGAGCAGGCCGAAAAGAAGATGGATGCCGAGGAAGCCGAGAAGGTCGCCGCTAAGGCACTGGCCGGTGAGCTGACCCTCGCAGACTTCCTCAGTCAACTCCAGCAGATCAAGAAGCTGGGTTCCATGAAGAAGATGCTCGGCATGATCCCGGGGGCTGCGCAGTTGCGCGACCAGATCGAGAACTTCGACGAGCGCGAGGTTGATCGCGTCGAGGCCATTGTTCGTTCGATGACTCCCGCGGAGCGTGAGGACGTTTCTATCCTTAACGGTTCGCGCCGTGCACGTATCGCCCGAGGCTCCGGTACGACCGTCGCTGAGGTCAACCAGCTCGTCCAACGCTTCGAGGCTGCGCGCGACATGATGGGCCAGATGGGTGCTGGCGTGCCTGGCATGGGTGCTCTTCCTGGGCGCGGCGGCAAGGCCAAACAGAAGGCGAATGCTCGCAAGGCGCAGGCTCAGCGTGCGCGCGTGAAGAAGAAGGCTCGTTCCGGTAATC
Organism: Actinomyces bouchesdurhonensis; assembly: GCF_963540955.1. NCBI lineage: Bacteria > Bacillati > Actinomycetota > Actinomycetes > Actinomycetales > Actinomycetaceae > Actinomyces > Actinomyces bouchesdurhonensis. The sequence continues at coordinate 33,163 of NZ_CAUTSL010000005.1, read as the reverse complement.
CGGCGAAGCGCCGCCAGCAAGAACTCGAGGCGATGCTACCCCCGTCGGAACGCAACGCCGCTCAGGGGTCCTCGTTTGGCGCACCGACTGGGGTCCCCGCTCCGCGTCCGACTTTTGACGATCTGCCCGACGACGTCAAGCGAATGCTTGGGCGGCTCTGATCGTATGCTCGTCAGCGGCGTGTGCCTGTGGGCCGATGATGCGTCTGTTCGCCCGCAGTGGGTGAAGGGTACGTGGTCCGTCTCCAATGGGATTATTCGGCGGGTATGCGCCGAGGGGGACACTCGCGGGCAGTGTTCGTGCTTTATCGTCCCTGGATTGGTCGATGCTCACTGTCACGTCGGGTATTCCAAGGATGGTCCGGTCGACGCCGACGAGATGGTGCGTCAGGCTCGGGCTACAGTAGCCAGTGGCGTCACCCTCGTGCGCGACTGTGGCGTGCCTGTCGATAATTCTTGCGTCGCTTCTCTGGTTGGACCTCGGCTGATCCGCTGTGGGCGTCACGTCGCTCGTCCGAAGCGCTACATGCGGGGGTTGCCCGTCGATGTCGGGGAACAACGCGAGCTACCTGCTGTCCTGTCCGACATGGCGGCGCGCTCGGATGGGTGGGTCAAAATTGTCGGCGACTGGATTGATCGCTCGGATGGCGTGGAGGCGGACCTCATGCCCCTGTGGGATCCGTCAATTCTTCGCGAGGCTGTGGCCGCCGTTCACGAGGCCGGGGCTCGCATCGCGGTCCATGCTTTCTCTCACCGCGTCATCGACTCGCTTATTGAGGCTGGGGTCGATGACATTGAACACGGCAGCGGTATTGACGCTGACCAGGCCGCCGAGATCGCTAAGCGTTGCATCGCCGTGACGCCGACGCTTCGCCAGGTGGAGCTTTTCGCGGATTTTGCTGCCCAGGCGGGCACCAAGTACCCCGTGTATGCCGCCACGATGCGGGCTATGTATGAGCGGCGTCGCGAGCACTTTTTAATGCTCCTCGACCAGGGCGTCCTCCTGCTCCAAGGTACAGATTCGGGAGGTTACCAGGAGCATGGGTCGATCGCGGGCGAGCTTGACCTGTGGAAGCGATGGGGAGCAACCTCTCAGGCCGTCATCGATGCGTCCACGTGGATCAGCCAGCGCTACCTGGGGGGGCCGGGTCTCGTTGAGGGAGGGGAAGCCGACCTGCTGATTCTCGACGAGGATCCGCGCACCGATCCTCTTGCGCTCGCTCGCCCAACCGACGTCTACGTCGGGGGAGTTCTCGCTTGGCAGCGTCCCTGACTCACATCATCGTAGTGATTGATCTAACCGTATCGCTGGGGGGAGAGTCAGGGGTCCATGTGGGAATTCGGCCCAATCTGTGGCATAATCGCTAGCTGTACCCGACGGTTCGTAGACCCTCTCACTGCGTATCGTCGTGTCCCGGTCCGATGCGACCCCTGTGTTTCCCACCTTGGGACGCGAAGGTCCACACCAATTCTGAAATGGAGAGACCACACAAGTGGCAGTTCGAATTCGCCTGAAGCGCGTGGGTAAGATCCACGCCGCCCAGTACCGTGTTGTCGTCGTCGATTCCCGCAAGAAGCGTGACGGCCGCGTCATCGAAGAGGTCGGCTACTACGATCCTCAGCCCAACCCGTCGATCATCCGCATCGACTCTGAGCGCGCCCAGTACTGGCTCGGTGTCGGCGCTCAGCCCTCCGACCAGGTCCGCAACCTGTTGGTCCTGACCGGTGACATCGCCAAGTTCAACGGCAAGGCCGACGCGGTTTCCCGCGTGGAGGTCTCCGAGGCTGACAAGGCCGCCCAGGCCGAGCAAGCCGTCAAGGACGCCGAGGCTGCGGCTGAGAAGTCCAAGGCCGCCGCTTCCGCGAAGAAAGCCGAGGAAGAGGCCGCTGCTGCCGCAGCCGCCGCCGAGGCCGAGAAGGCTTCCGAAGAGGCCGCCGGAGAGGATGCCTGAGCATGCTCGCCGACGCGTTGGAGCACCTGGTCAGCGGCATCGTTGACCACCCCGAAGATGTCGAGGTGACCCCTCGTTCGATGCGACGCGGTCAGCTCCTGGAGGTTCGCGTGAACCCCGAGGATCTGGGTCGAGTCATCGGGCGTGGCGGTCGGACGGCTCGCGCGCTGCGCACCGTCATGGGTGCGCTGTCGACGCGCGGCACAGTCCGAGTCGACGTCGTCGACACGGATCGCGAGTAAGACTCGCACACGTCACGAAGGGGTCCGGCGATGCCGGACCCCTTCGTTGTATCCTTCGGACAGATCCCAGTTCATGATGAGGAGATCCCATGCAGCTCACAGCCGCTATCGTCGGCCCCGCCCACGGTCTGCGCGGCGAGGTCATTCTCGACGTTCGCAGCGACGACCCGGAGATTTTGACACCGGGTGCGCGCCTGGACGTCGCGGGACGCGGTGCCGTGGTGACGGTCCGATCCATCCGCGTCCACAAGGATCGCGTCCTGGCATCTTTCGAGGAGTGCGTGTCGCGCGAGGATGCTGAAGCGTTGCGTGGCGCTCGACTGCTCGTTGAGGAGCATGAGGAGGAGGGCGCCTGGTATCCGCATCAGCTCAAGGGTCTTGCAGCCCGCGCACCGAGTGGTGAGGCGCTCGGTACCGTCAGTGGCTTGACCCCCGGTGCCGCCCAGGACCTGTTGCTCGTCACGACTGAGGCTGGCACCGTCATGGTTCCCTTCGTCACTCAGCTTGTGCCGACTGTCGACGTGGAGGGTGGTTTCGTCGTCATTGACGCGCCTCCAGGCTTGTTCGATGACCAGGCCGTATCTGAGCGGGACGGCAAGTAGCGTGCGTTTTGATCTCATCTCCATTTTCCCCGACTATTTCGCGCCCTTGACCCTCTCCCTCATGGGCAAGGCGAAGGACGTCGGCCTCGTGACCCTCGCTGCCCATGACCTGCGGCAGTGGGCTACCGGTAAGCACCGCAGCGTCGACGACACTCCCTATGGTGGTGGCGCCGGCATGGTCATGCGCGCGGACGTGTGGGCGTGTGCCCTCGATGAGGTGCTCGCCATCTCGCTGCGCGCCGGTGACGAGGACGCCGCCCCGGCCTCGTCCCGGCGTATTCTCGCGATCCCGACTCCGTCGGGCACACCGCTCACCCAGCCTTTGGTCGAGGACCTGGCTCGCGCCGATCAGATTATCGTCGCGTGCGGGCGTTATGAGGGGATCGATGCGCGCGTTGCCGAGCACTATCGGGGAGTGGGTATCGAGGTGTTGGAGTTCTCCATCGGCGACTACGTGCTCAACGGTGGTGAGGTGGCTGCAATGGTTCTCGCTGAGGCAGTCGCGCGCCTCCTCGACGGATTCATGGGCAACCCGGACTCTCTTGTTGAGGAATCCTACTCGGGCGCAGGTCTGCTCGAATACCCCGTGTTTACAAAGCCCCGGGAGTTCCGTTCCCGCCCGGTCCCCGAGGTCCTGTTGGGAGGCAACCATGCGGCCATCGAGCGCTGGCGGCGAGACCGAGCCATCGAGAAGACCGCGGCTGTTCGCCCGGACCTGGCGCTGGAGCTTCGCGCCGACTCGCTCGGACGTGAGGACCGCGCGGCCCTGGCCGCCTGCGGCGTCGCCTACCCGCGTGAGGGCAGCGCGCGTCCGGTGTCGATTCGCCAGGGCGAACCCGGCGACGCCGCACAGCTCAGCGCTCTCGCCTCGCGTACCTTCCCCGAGGCGTGCCCGCCCGAGCTGCCGCGCGCAGCTATCGACGCGTTCATTGCCGCCGAACTCGGGCCGGATATGTTCGACGCCATGCTCGCTGACCCGACGCGCCACAGGATCCTCGTCGCGCAGATCGACGCCCACCTCGTCGGCTACACCCTCACCATCGTCGGCAAGGACGCCATCCCACCCGAACTCGTTCGCCCCGGAAAGGTCGAGGCGGACGCCGCCTACCTGTCGAAGTGCTACGTCGACGCGCCGTGGCGGGGCAGCGGCATCGCCGACGCCCTCGTGGAGGCGGCAGCGAGCGACGCCGCCCACTGTGGGCACGCCTCCCTCGCGCTCGGGACGAACCGCGCCAACAAGAAAGCCCAGGCTTTCTATAAGCGCCACGGCTTCCGCAGATGCTCCACCAGGACCTTCGACGTCGGTGGCGTCCTCAACCACGACATCGTCATGGTGCGTGATCTCACCCCGACGGGCGGCGCAACGCTCCCCTGAACAAGGGGTCGCGTGGGATAATTATCAAGATTGTGCGCGGTTGATCCTGCCGCAGGGGGACACCGAGGCGCACGATCGGACGACCGAATGAGCGGGCACAGGCTCGCCCAACCAGGCGCCCCCGACCTGCGGCGAAGGCGTCAAGGAGAAAAAATGCAGAAGCTGGACGCCGTTGATGCGGCTTCGCTGCGCGATGACATCCCGCCGTTCCGCGCGGGCGACACCCTCAAGGTGCACGTGAAGGTTATCGAAGGCAACCGCTCCCGTATCCAGGTCTTCCAGGGTGTCGTGATCGCTCGTCGCGGTCACGGCGTGTCCTCCACGTTCACCATCCGCAAGGTTTCCTTCGGCGTGGGCGTCGAGCGTACCTTCCCGGTTCACGCCCCCACGATCGACCACATCGAGGTCGTCACCAAGGGCGACGTGCGCCGCGCCAAGCTCTACTACCTGCGTGAGCGTCACGGCAAGGCCGCGAAGATCAAGGAGCACCGCTCCGGCAAGGCCGAGTGAGGCCAGCGGCCACGCGCCTTGGCATTTTTCACGGAAAGGCCCGACACCGCGCGCCGGTGTCGGGCCTCGCCGTATCCTTGGAACGTTGACGAATTCAGGAGGAGGACGCATGAGCCCGACCGCAGGAACCGAGCTCGGACCGGTGCATGCTCCCTCGTTACGCGATCGTGAACGCGCCGAAGCGCGCGCCCGGCGTAACCCCCTGGTATGGCTGCGCGAAATCCTGATGATCATCGTCGTCGCACTGGTGATTTCCTCCCTCCTGCGCGCCTTCGTTGTCCAGGTTTTCTGGATTCCCTCTCCCTCGATGCGCAACACGCTGGTCGAGGATGATCGCATCGCCGTGTCTCGCGTGGACGCGTTGCGCTCTAATATTCATCGCGGCGATGTCGTCGTTTTCGACGACACACTCGGATGGCTCGGAACGACGTCGGTTACCTCGCCGTCGGCGGCGCGCAGACTCGGGGAGTTCACGGGCTTTGTGCCCGGCGGCGGCGAACAGACCCTTGTCAAACGCGTCATCGGTGTCGGAGGTGATCGCGTTACCTGCGAGAGCACGAGCGGCAAAGTGAGCGTCAACGGGGTCGAAATCAACGAACCCTACGTCGCCAATGGGCAAAGTCCGTGCGGCGAACGATCATTCGACATCACGGTTCCGGAGGGACACCTGTGGGTCATGGGCGATAACCGTTCAAACTCCGCGGATTCGCGCTATCATATGGGCGAGGGGCAGTCGCCTTACGTGCCCGTGTCCTCGGTCGTGGGTACCGTCCAGGCAGTGATCTGGCCAATCTCGCGCTGGTCGAGTGACGTCGGGCATCCGGAGGTGTTCTCCTCCGTCCCCGACCCATCATGATTACAGCCTCACGCGATCTTGAACTCTCCCTCGCGAAGCGGTGGGGAGTCGTCGCCGGCATGGACGAAGTGGGACGCGGCGCCCTAGCCGGCCCCGTCGCCGTCGGTGTCGCCCTCATCGGTGCAGATGCGCCGCCCGTACCCGAGGGACTCACCGATTCCAAGGCACTGACCGCGCGCAGACGCGAGAGCCTCGTCAAGCCCATCCAGGCCTGGGTGCTAGCGTCGTTCGTCGGCTACGCGTCCCCACAGGAAATCGATCAATGGGGGATTATCGCTGCCCTGCGCCTCGCCGGACGACGTGCCCTGGCTGAGGTCGCCAGCCACGGCCTCGTCCCCGGAGGCGTCCTATTGGATGGATCACACGATTGGCTCAGTGCCCCCGTTGATCTATTCGGGACACTCGACGGTCCGGATGACCCTTTCGGCGTTGACCTGCCCGTGCACATGCAGGTCAAAGCTGACCTAACGTGCGCGGTCGTCGCCGCCGCCTCGGTTCTCGCTAAGGTTTCGCGTGATCGCCTCATGAGTGAGGTTGAGGACCCCGGATACGGGTGGGCCTCCAACAAAGGATACGGTTCGGCCGCGCATGCACGTGCCATCGCGCACCTGGGTGTCAGCGATTTTCATCGCCGCTCGTGGAAGATGCCGACAAACCCCACAAAGTAGGGCGCGCCGGGTCAGCTCGGCGAGATGCAGCGACGCGCCCGGCATGATGGGTCCGTGAGCGAAGAAATCGAAGGTTACGAAAACAACCTGGAGCTGGAGCTTTTCAAGGAGTACCGGGACGTCATCGGCTTGTTTAAGTTCGTCGTGGAAACTGAGAGGCGCTTCTACCTGTGCAACCACGTCGATGTCCAAGCAAGACCGGTAGGAGGGGACGTGTTTTTTGAACTCACGCTCACCGACGCCTGGGTCTGGGACATCTATCGCTCGTCGCGTTTCGTGCGTTCGGTACGAGTCATCACCTACAAGGATGTCAACGTCGAAGAGCTGTCAAAACCCGAGCTTGACATCCCCTGACTCTCCATATCCACAGGCCCGCCGTTGCTGCGGGCCTATCCACAGCCACTATTGTTCGCCGCCCCCTATCCACAGGGGGCGGTTTCCGCGTTGAAGGGCCGTCTATCCCCGATGCAGTGTTGTGGTGGAGGTGAGAGAACATGGAATACTCAACACGGCCCGATCGGAAGGTCTTGGGCGCGGCCGGGGAGTATACGGCACGCCTCATGATCGAAGAGGCTGGACTGCGGGTTCTGGAATGCAATTGGCGCGATGGAAGACGAGGTGAACTCGACATCATCGCACTTGACGACACTGACTCGGCTCAAGCGTGGACGGTGATAGTTGAGGTGCGCACCCGGGTGGGACGGGGGAAGGGCAGCGCGTTAGCCTCAGTCGATCCACGTAAAGTCGCTCGTCTTCGTGCGCTCACTGGAGCGTGGTGTCGGCAACGAGGCCATCTCGGGTCTCGGGTCCGCATCGACGTTGTCGCCTTGACCCTTAACGCGCGGGCACTGCGCGACTGGCCGACAGCACCGGGATCCGGCGTGGACCTGCGCACACGTGGGGCACATACCTTATGGCTGCGAGGCGTGCAATGAACGGGCCGGGTCTTGCCCGCACCTACTCAATCAGTGTCGTCGGCATCGAAGGGCACCTGGTTGATGTCGAAACCTACGCGGGGGCGGGGCTTGTGGCCTTTACACTCGTGGGCCTGCTGGACACGTCGGTTCGTGAGGCTCGCGATCGAGTGCGCGCGTCTTTCGAATCGTGTGGCCTGGACGTGCTGGATCAACGCATCACCGTCAATCTCTCTCCAGCTGGCATCCCCAAATCCGGATCGGGCTTTGACCTGGCCATCGCTTCGTCCATCGCGCTGGCCACTGGCTTGGTTTCTCCGCTGGCCTTCGAGGACAGTGTGATCATCGGTGAACTCGCACTGGACGGCAGCATTCAAGCCGTCCGCGGGGTGCTACCCGCTGTGCTCGCCGCCCGCTCACGCGGGGTACGCCGCGTCATTGTCCCAGCCTCATGCGCCAGCGAAGCAAATCTTGTTACCGGTATCGAAGTCATCAGCTTTTCGCACCTGGCCGATCTGATCTCCTGGGGTGGGGGACAAGCGCTCAAAGCTCCGTTCCGCGGACGAATGGGAACGCGCAAGGTCGTTCGCTCTGTGGATGCGCAGCCTCCGCTCGACATGGCGGATGTACGTGGACAACCAGAGGCTGTCGCAGCAATGGAAGTCGCGGCAGCGGGGGGCCATCACGTCTTCCTCCTCGGAGAACCCGGCTCTGGCAAGACGATGCTGGCCTCGCGCCTTCCCACGATCCTGCCGAACCTTGACCCGGACACCGCACTGGTGACCACCTCCCTGCATTCCGTTGCAGGGCTAGTACCAGCTGGTGTCGGTCTGGTCACACACCCGCCCTTCCAAGCCCCCCATCATTCCGTCACCATGGCGGCCCTCATCGGCGGAGGATCGCGCACGCTCACGCCGGGCGCAGCCTCGCTGGCCCACGGCGGAATCCTCTTCCTCGACGAAGCCGCGGAGTTCGCTCCCTCGGTCCTCGATTCCCTGCGTGAACCCCTCGAGACGGGGGTCGTCAACCTGCATCGCTCAGGAATCCACACGCGCTACCCCGCCTCGTTTCAACTGGTAATGGCCTCAAACCCGTGCCCGTGTGGAGGACGCAAGGGCGGCCGACGATGTACGTGTTCCTCCATTGCAAAGAGGCGATACATGGCGCGCCTATCCGGCCCACTGCTCGATCGCATGGACATCCGTATCGACGTGCACACTCCGACGCGAGCCGATATGGCAGTAGGCACAGTGCACGATTCTGCCGCCATTAAAGGCCGTGTCTGTGAGGCGCGTGAACGCTCGCGGCATCGTCTTGCCGCGACTCCGTGGGTCTGCAACGCGCAGCTGCCAGGCGCGTGGATCAGGCGTCACAGCGGCATCGATGCGGGCCTGGTGGCCTACCTTGACCGACTCGTTGATGCCGGAGAGTCGTCGATGCGCGGCATTGACCGCATGCTGCGCCTGGCATGGACGCTGGCTGACTTAGAAGGCACCCGCCGCCCAACACTCGACCATATCGTTGCAGCGCAACAGCTGCGGAACGGACACGATCATGACACATGACGCTCACACATGGGAGGCCGCCTGGTGGTCTGCCGTGGCCGAACCAGCCGAAAACTCAGCACGTGTCGTGCGCACTCTGCTCGGAGACCGTGCGGGACGCGAATGGCTCCAGAACGATTGGAAAGGCGTGCCCCGCGAATTGAACGCCTACGGACACGTTGACTGGCACCACCAATGGGGTCGGTGGCGCGAGCGAGCATTGTCGGTCGATGCCGACCGCGACCTTGCGCGCATCGAGCGCGTCGGCGGTTCCCTGATCACCCCCTCCGATCCTCGGTGGCCTTCGCAGCTGTCGTGCCTCGGAGACAACGAACCTCTCGGCCTGTGGGTGCTCGGAACCCTACCTGAAAGCGCCCGGAGTGACGGACATGTGTCGATCGTCGGCGCTCGCGCCTCGACAGGAGCGGGGGGCAGGTGCGCGCGCAACATTGCCTACCACCTGGCGCGCGTCGGCTACACCGTCGTATCGGGAGGAGCTATTGGTATCGACATCGAAGCACACCGCGGCGCGCTTGCGGGTGGCGGTGCGACGGTGTGCATCCTGGCCGGTGGTGTCCTCAACCCTTACCCGGCGAGTCACACGGAGGACTTCCGCGCGATGATCGCGGGCGGAGGGGCGCTCATCTCCGAGGTGTCTCCCACGGCCAGACCCGCGAAGTGGCGTTTCCTCACTCGTAACAGGCTTATCGCGGCCTGGAGTGCCGCAACGATCGTTGTCGAGGCCGGGGCACGATCAGGTGCTCTCGCAACGGCACGCTGGGCAATGGTTAGTGGACGCGAGCTGGGAGCCGTTCCAGGGGCCGTCGATGCCCCCATGTCGGTGGGATGCCTCGAGCTGGCGCGTAACGGCGCGACGATCATTCGTGACGGGAAAGACGCCGCGGAACTGGCCGGTCCCATTTCGGTCGATAGCGAGACACCTCTGTTTGGTATGCCGGTTGAGGAGGACCGCGGAATCAGCGCGCTGGCTTCCATTCCGCGTCGCGTGTGGGAGGCACTGCCTCGTAGTTCGCCGGCTGACGTGGCGGCGATTTGCGTGTCCGCGGGACTCGAACGAGGCGAAGTTAATCGCGCCCTGATGGACCTGTCAGTGGCCGGACTTGTCACGAGTTCGACCCGTGGGTGGGCACGCAGACCGGGACCTGACACCGTAGGATGAGCGCATGAGTGAGTCCGTTGGCGATCAGTGGGGGAGATACTTGCGCCTGAGCCGTCGGATGAGCGAGCATACCGTGGACGCCTATCTGGGGGACCTGCGTTCGCTCCTGGAATTCCTCGGGCTTAGCCCGGATGCGTCGGTCGTTCAGCTTCGAGCAGTGCTCACGCAGCGTCGCATCCGTTCGTGGCTAGCAGACACGCTGACCAGAGGGGGTGCCCGCTCAACGATCGCTCGCCACACTGCTGCCATCCGTAATTTCACAGCGTGGGCGGTGCGGGAGGAAATCCTGGCCAACGACCCTGCGGCGGCGCTCACGAGTGCGCGTGCCGACCAGCGTCTGCCGGTGCCTCTCGACGAATCGGACGCGCGCGCCCTCATTAATACGGCACGCGACGAAGCACTCGGTGGCAGCCCTGCCAAAATACGAAGCTGGGCGATCCTCGAGCTAACCTACGCGTGCGGACTTCGTGTCTCCGAGGTGTGTGCCCTTGACGTGTCCTCACTGAACCGTGATGCGCTGACAGTGCGCGTCCTTGGGAAGGGGAACAAGGAACGGGTGGTGCCCTACGGTCCTCCAGCGGCTCGGGCGCTTGATCACTGGCTCGTGCGCGGTCGGCCTCAGCTCATGGGGGATACCAGTGGTAACGCGTTGTTCTTAGGAGACCGAGGGGGGCGCATCGATCCGCGTGTCATACGCACAATGGTCCACAAAATGGCCGCTAGAGCGGGCGTGCACGACATTGCTCCGCATGGGCTGAGGCATTCCACGGCGACTCACCTCCTCCAGGGAGGGGCTGATCTGCGTGCCGTTCAGGAAATGCTGGGGCATGCGTCGCTGTCGACAACCCAGCGGTACACGCACGTCGACACCGCCAGGCTGAGCGCAATCTACCAGCGCGCTCATCCGCGCGCCTGAGGCGTCCGCTGGCTCTACCCGTCCCAGGGGAGGAGCCGAGGTCTTGTCACCGTCAGGCGGATCGGATCGACGTACGTTTTCGGCCCGATTTTCGCTCCCCAGTGCAGAGTTTCCGATTCCTCCTCGACGAGGCCGATCTGCGAGCCCTTCGTGACGGTATCTCCGACGTTTACGCTCGGCGTTACCGGAAGATATGTCGACCAAATGGTGCGCCCGCGCACATCGTGCTGGATCGAGACGACCCAGTGTCCGCCCACTTGGCCCGCAAACGTTACCGTGCCGGAATCACACGCGTGCACGGGTGAGCCGCCCGGATATGCCAGGGTGACGCCGCGCCTACCTGGCAACCAATCGTGGACGGGCGCAGCGAAGGAGGACACAACGGGAACGGGTGAGCCGCTCGGCCACTGCCAGCGCTCACCACGGCGCGCAGATCGGGCGGGCATGCACACGACAAGCAAGAGACAGCACGACACACATGCGGCGAGGACAGCGCTCAGCCGACGGTGGTAACAACGTAATGAACTCATCTCTTCACTCTGCGTTCGCCACCAGGCCGAATCCACCCGAACGAGTAAGCCTGTGCACAGGCTGCGACAGGTCCGGGTCCCTGTGGATAGCGGTCAATGCCCACTTCCGACTGTGCATGACGGAGACAACCAACCCACGCCTCGTTCATCGACGTGAAAGTCAGCACACTCACACCCCTCCCGTGATCAGACAACGAGTGCCTGTGCGGTAACATTGTTGGGCACTTGCCTTGTGCAGGTGACTTCGCGTGCCATTTATCGCTGTCCGCACGAAACCGAGAAGGCAGCGAGGCGTGGCGGCTTCGGTCCCTTCGGGGATGGTCGCTGGTCATGGCACCAGGGTGCGCCAAGCGCACAGAAAACCGATAAACCCGGGGGAGACCCCACTGATCACTCGCGACTTGCGGGGAAAGGACGAACCATGGCGATCGTTACCATGCGTCAGCTCCTCGAGTCCGGTGTCCACTTCGGTCACCAGACTCGCCGTTGGAACCCGAAGATGAAGCGCTTCATCCTCACCGAGCGCAACGGCATCTACATCATCGACCTGCAGCAGACCATTGCTGACATCGACATTGCTTTCGACTTCGTGAAGCAGACTGTCGCCCACGGTGGCACCCTGCTCTTCGTCGGCACCAAGAAGCAGGCCCAGGAAGCCGTGGCCGAGCAGGCCCAGCGCGTCGGCATGCCCTACGTGAACCACCGTTGGCTCGGCGGCATGCTCACCAACTTCTCGACTGTTGCCACCCGTCTGCAGCGCCTGAAGGAACTCGAGCAGATCGACTTCGACGACGTGGCCTCCTCCGGTCACACCAAGAAGGAACTGCTCATGATGCGCCGCGAGAAGGACAAGCTCTCGCGCACGCTCGGCGGCATCCGCGACATGACCAAGGTTCCCTCGGCGGTGTGGATTGTCGACCCCAAGAAGGAACACCTCGCGGTTTCTGAGGCTCGCAAGCTGCGCATCCCGATCGTCGCTATCCTCGACACCAACGCTGATCCGGACGAGGTCGATTACCGTATCCCCGGCAACGACGACGCCATCCGCGCCGTTTCCCTGCTGACCCGCGTGGTCGCCGACGCCGTCGCCGAGGGCCTCATCGCCCGTTCCGACGTGCGCAAAGGCAAGGGCGAAGAGACCGCCGCTGAGCCGCTGGCCGAGTGGGAGCGCGAGCTCCTCGAGGGCGAGATTCAGGCTGACGAAGCTGTCGCCGCCGAGGTCGCCGAAGAGTCGGCCACCAAGCAGGACTGAAGTTTTTACTGAGAGGAATCATCCGATGGCGAATTTCACCGCTGCAGATGTGAAGGCGCTGCGTGAGCAGACCGGCGCCGGCATGATGGATGTCAAGAAGGCTCTGACCGAGGCTGACGGCGACGCCGAGAAGGCTCTCGAGATCATCCGCCTGAAGGGCCTGAAGTCCCTGTCCAAGCGCGAGGGCCGCCAGGCCTCCGCCGGCCTGCTGGCCGCTCAGACCGACGGCACCGTCGGCGTGCTGGTCGAGGTCAACTCCGAGACCGACTTCGTCGCCAAGAACCAGAAGTTCATTGACTTCTCCAACGAGGTCCTGGCCGCCGCGGTCGCTTCCGGTGCCGCCGACCTGGACGCGCTGCTCGCCGCACCCATGGGTGAGGGCACCGTCAAGGATCGCCTGGACGCCTTCGCCGCCGTTATCGGCGAGAAGCTGCAGGTTGGCCGTATCGTGCGCGTTGAGGGCGAGAACGTCGACCTCTACCTGCACCAGACGAACCCCGACCTGCCCCCGCAGGTTGGCGTCTTCGTCGTCACCGATGCCGCTGGCAAGTCCGTTGCGCACGACATCGCGATGCACGTCGCTGCCTACATGCCCGCGTACCTTGACCGCGATTCGGTTCCGGCCGACGTGCTCGACAAGGAGCGCGCCACCCTCGAGAAGATCACGCTTGAGGAAGGCAAGCCCGCCAACATCGTTCCCAAGATCGTTCAGGGGCGCCTGAACGCGTTCTTCAAGGACAACTGCCTTGTCGACCAGGCTTTCGCGCGTGACCCTTCAAAGTCCGTCGGCCAGGTCCTGAAGGAGGCCGGTGCAACGGTGACCAACTTCGTGCGCGTGCACGTTGGCGCCTGATATGAGTCTCTCGTCAGCTTGCTGACAGTTGGAAGCGGCTCCGCCTAACGGCGGGGCCGCTTCCCTTTTACCAGGTAGTATGGTTCCGAACCGTTCCGCCCGCCCTGGGCCGTCATAAAGGAGAAGCGTCATGTCGACGAAGCGCCGCGTTTTGCTCAAGCTTTCCGGAGAGGCATTCGGAGGTGGGTCGATCGGCTTGGATCCCAAGGTCGTGCGAAACATTGCTGAGCAGGTGGCCACGGCGGTGCGTGAGGGCGTGCAGGTCGCGATTGTTGTCGGGGGAGGCAATTTCTTCCGTGGGGCGCAGCTGGCGCGTGAGGGCCTCGAGCGTTCCCGCGCGGACTACATGGGCATGCTCGGAACCGTGATGAACGCTCTCGCCCTGCAGGACTTTATCGACCAGGCCGGTGTTCCTGCGCGCGTCCAGACTGCGATCACGATGGCGCAGGTTGCTGAACCCTACCTACCGCTGCGGGCGATTCGTCACCTGGAGAAGGACCGCGTTGTCGTGTTCGGCGCAGGCGCTGGCCTGCCCTACTTCTCGACGGATACCGTCTCAGCTCAACGTGCCTTGGAAATTCACTGTGATGAACTGCTGGTTGCCAAGAACGGTGTGGACGGCGTCTATGATGACGACCCGAATAAGAACCCCAACGCGCATCGTTTTGACACGCTGACCTACTCGGAAGCGTTGCGTCGTGACCTGAAGGTGATCGACGGATCGGCTTTGGCTCTGTGTCGAGATAATGGACTCACGACGCGTATCTTCGGTATGAGCGGTGACGGAGCCGTCACCCGCGCGCTGATGGGCGCTGAAATCGGTACCCTAGTGACGGCGTGATATAACCTTCACAGACCACTGACGTTAAGGAGCACATAGTGATCGACGATATTCTCCTCGAGGCTGAGGACAAGATGGACAAGGCTGTCGAGTCGGCCAGGCACGAGTTTACGAACATTCGTACGGGACGAGCGACATCCGCGATGTTCGAGCAGTTGCCGGTGGACTACTACGGCGCGCCCACACCGATGCAACAGCTCGCGAGTTTCCAGATTCCTGAGGCTCGTACGGTCCTGATCTCTCCCTTTGACCGCACTGCGACACAGGAGATCATTCGCACGCTGCGCGAGTCCGACCTGGGTGTGAACCCCACGGATGACGGCAATGTCGTGCGCGTGGTCCTGCCCGCCCTCACTGAGGAGCGCCGTAAAGAGTACGTGAAGCAGGCTAAGAGCAAGGCAGAGGAAGGCCGTGTTTCTGTGCGCGGTGTGCGCCGCAAGGCAAAGGATCAGCTTGATCGTCTGAAGAAGGATGGCGAGGCTTCTGAGGACGATGTTGAGCGCGCAGAGAAGAACCTTGATGCGATGACGAAGTCACACACGGAGCAAATCGACAAGATGCTCGCGACGAAGGAAAGCGAATTGCTGACGATCTGATGGCGTCAACGGATCCTTCACTGCTTGCTCGCATTTTCTCCCCGGGCCCCACACGCGACGATCATCCCGCGAGTGGGGCGACGGGGAAGGCCGGGCGTAATCTTACGCAGGCGATCACAACGGCTGTTGTCCTGATCGCCGCCGTTGCGGTCCCCCTGTTTACGTCGCTTTCTGCGTTCGTCGGGGTGATCGGTTTTGTCTGCCTGATTGGCATTTGGGAGTTGGCGGGTGCGTTCGCGCGCATGGGCATCACCCTGGCTGTGACTCCTCTGTACGTGGGCGCGATCGGTATGGTGACGTGTGCCTGGTGGCTGGGCAGCGAGGGTATGCTTTTCGCCCTGTATATCACTGTGTTCGTCTGTGCGGCGTGGAGATTGCTCGATCGGCGCCGTGCGTCGCGCATGAGCGATGTCGTTTCGACGACGTTCACCGCCGTGTACGTGCCTTTCTTGGCTTCGTTTGTCGTGTTGATGCTGGCTGCGTGGCGTAATCCGTGGGTCTTCGTGGTCTTCGAACTGATGGTCATTGCCAACGATACGGGCGGCTGGGCTGCCGGAGTGATGTTCGGGAAGCATCCGATGGCTCCTGCGTTGTCTCCGAAGAAGTCGTGGGAGGGTTTCGCGGGTTCCGCATTGACTGCTGTCGGCGTTGGGTGCGTCGGTCTGTGGCTGCTGGGTGCCGCCTGGTGGTGGGGCATTATTGCTGGCGTGTCGATTGCTTTCGTTGGAACGATGGGAGACCTGACGGAGTCTCTTGTGAAGCGTGAGGCTGGCCTCAAAGACATGTCGCAGCTTCTGCCTGGGCATGGTGGTGTTCTCGACCGAGTGGACGCGCTGCTGATGAGTGCGCCGGTCGCTTACTTCATTTTTGCGTGGGCGCTGCCGGGTATTTCTTGGGAGTCCAGTCATTGAGCCAGTTGACTAAGGGGTGCCGCGCACCGCAGGGTTTTGATTCCGACGTTGCCGCAGCCTCGTCTGCGTCCCGCCGGGGGACACGCCGCGAGGTCCGTCCGACGGACCAGCCGCCGGAGGGTGCGACGCATGAGGGCGCTAAGCCTGTTCTGTCTTTTACCGCTAAGCGCAGGGGTAAAGCTCCGTCGCACTTGGCGGATTTGGATGCGGCTGGGCGTAAGCAGGTGCTGAAAGACTTAGGACTGCCGGCGTTTAGGGCTGATCAGCTGTCGCGTCATTATTTCACTCACTTTGAGGCGGATCCGGAGCGGATGAGTGACATCCCAGCTGGTATGCGCGCGCAGGTGCGTGAGGCGCTTCTGCCGGTGCTGGTGTCGAAGGTCGTTTCACTTCAGGCTGATGGTGGTCGAACGATCAAGGACCTGTGGAGTCTGTATGACGGAGCCCAGGTTGAGTCGGTCCTGATGCGCTACCCGCACCGCACGACACTGTGTGTCTCCTCTCAGGCTGGCTGCGGGATGGCGTGCCCGTTTTGTGCGACCGGGCAGATGGGGTTGACCCGTAACTTGTCGACGGCTGAGATTGTCGATCAGGTTCGTTATGCGCAGGCTTCGTGCCGTGACGGTGTGCTGGCAGGCGGCCCTACGACGCTGTCGAACGTTGTTTTCATGGGTATGGGTGAGCCGCTCGCTAACTACAAGACCGTCGTTGGTGCGCTTCATCGCTTGATTGATCCGGCTCCCGAGGGTTTTGGGATGAGTGCTCGCAACGTCACGGTGTCGACGGTTGGTTTGGTTCCTGCTATTAGGAAGCTGGCGCGGGAGGGGCTGGCGGTGACGCTGGCGGTGTCTTTGCACGCCCCGGATGATGACCTTCGTGATGAGCTGATTCCAATCAATTCGCGGTGGAAGGTGGGGGAGCTTTTGGATGCTGCTCGCGCTTACTTTTTGGCGACGGGGCGACGCGTATCGATTGAGTACGCTCTTATTAAGGACATGAATGATCAGGAGTGGCGTGCTCAGTTGTTGGCGGATGAGCTTAATAGACGAGGCCATGGCTGGGTTCACGTGAATCCGATTCCTTTAAATCCGACGCCGGGTTCCATTTGGACGGCGTCGACCAGGCGTGCTCAGGATGCGTTTGTTCAGTGTCTGCGCGACAACGGGATTGCGACCTCTATCCGTGATACGCGTGGGTCTGATATTGATGGTGCGTGTGGTCAGTTGGCAACGGCGGTGGCCCAGGGTAAGCGGGTCACCGGAAAGGGGCAGGTGTGATGGTGGCAGAGTTTTCGCGTACTTTTTTACGTGAGGGGTACGACATGAGCGAGGTTCGCGCGTTTCTCGCTGATGTTGAGCGCACTCTCGCGGGTCAGGCGACGGATGACGAGCACATCGTGACTGCTCAAAAAGCGACGGAGATCGAGTTTTCTGTTAAGTTCCGGGGCTTTGACATGGAGCAAGTCGATGCTGAGATTGATCGACTGATTGGCGTTTTACGTGGGCTGGATCGTGCGCGTGAGTGGGAAGGCGAGCGAGAGGATGACAGGGACGCGAGTGCTGATGCCTCGGCCGCTGGTGTGGGCAAGCTCGCAGTGGCGTCTGCGGCCTCGTCCGCATCCGTCCAGCCCCCGTCCGCATCCGTCCAGCCCCCGTCCGCATCCGTCCAGCCCCCGTCCGTATCCGTCCAGCCCCCGAGTGTGGCCGGGGTCCCTGCGCCTGACGTTGGTGTGCCCGTTCCTGATGCACAGCAGGCGGGGACCCTGGCGGCTCCGGTGTCCATGCCCTCGCGCGAGTCGTTCGTCGTCCCCGTTCACAGCTCGGATGTGGGCGCGTCACTCGTTCCGGGGGCTTTCAAGGCTGACCGCGTGCGTGATGCGTTGGTGGACGATTCGCCGATCACGACTGTTGTGGATCAGGTGGCCGCGCAGTTTGGCACCCAGGAGGCTGTCGATGAGATTCTTCGTTCCATGACTCAAGGTAAGGAGCAATGATGACTGAGTTCCCTAAGGTTGGTTTTTTCTCGAAGGGCTACCACCGCGGTCAGGTTGATGCGTTCTTTGAGGATGCGCGCCGGGCGTACGAGGGTGGTGTTCCTCCCGAGCAGTTCAGCGCGGAGCAGGTTCGTTTGGCGACGTTCGAACTCACACGCCGTGGTTACGACATTGAGGCTGTGGACGGCGCGATGAATCGCTTGGAGGCGGCGTTCGTTAACCGTGACCGCGCTGATTCTGTGGCGGTTGAGGGTGAGGCTGCATGGTATGACCGTATCGCTGATCGCGCGACTACTCTGTATCCGCGCCTTCAGCGCCCCCGCGGGGAGCGTTTTGCTCATCCCACTAGTGGGCGCGGTTATGACTGCGAGGCGGTAGATGATTTGCTTGACCGCATTGCCGCTTACTTCGACGAGGCCGGGGAGCTGACTGCGAATGAGATTCGCATGGCGACCTTCCGCCCTAAGCGTGGCAAGAAGGCCTACGCCGAGGGGCCGGTGGACGCCTACCTGGGGCGCGCGATCGAGATCTTGCTCGCGGTCGACTGATGTCTGACCATCACGTGTTCGGGGTGGATCCCATCCCCGTTGTTCTGCTGGGCTCGACCGGCTCGATCGGCACGCAGGCCCGCGAGGTCATCGAAGCGAACCGGGGCCGTTTCGACGTGTTGGGTGTGAGCGCTGGCGGTTCGTCGATCGCCGAGCTTGCCGCGCAGGTCCTTGCCTTGAATCCCGCGTTCGTCGGTGTGGCTCGAGACGTGCGCGCGGAACTGGCTGCTGCCGTGGAGTCGATGGGCGGCACGTGCCCGGAGGTGTTCGTCGGCGAGGACGCCTCGGTCGAGGTCGTGTGTGCTTCGGTGCAGCGTGCGGAGGAGCTGTATCCGAGCGCGACTCCCGTGGTCCTCAACGGCATTACGGGTGGCGTGGGGTTGTCGTCGACGCTCGCGGCGCTGCGCTGCGGCGCCCGCCTGGCGTTGGCGAACAAGGAGTCGCTGGTCGTGGGCGGCGCGCTGGTGAAGAACGCGATGCGTTTCCCGGGGCAGATCGTTCCGGTGGATTCGGAGCACTCGGCGATCGCGCAGGCCCTGGCTTCGGGCGTGCATGAGCGCGGACTGACGTCGCCGGTGGTGTCGGGGCGCTCGGAGGTCGCTGACCTGGTTCTGACTGCTTCGGGCGGGCCTTTCCGCGGTCGTACGCGCGACCAGCTGCGCGGGGTGCGCGCGGCGCAGGCGCTGGCTCACCCGACCTGGGACATGGGGCCGGTGGTGACGATTAATTCCTCCACGCTCATCAACAAGGGTCTGGAGCTGATCGAGGCCCACTTGCTTTTTGACGTGGAGCCGGAGCATATTGTGGCGACGGTTCACCCGCAGTCGATCGTGCACTCGATGGTCACGTGGCGCGACGGGGCGACGACGCTGCAGGCCTCCCCTCCGGATATGCGCTTGCCGATCGCGTTGGGGCTGACGTGGCCCGAGCGCCTCGATGGCGTGGAGGAGCCCCTGACGTGGGGCAATCCCTCGCGGTGGACGTTTGAGCCGGTGGATGACCAGACGTTCCCGGCGATTGATCTGGCGCGCTTTGCCGTGGGCGCCTCGGCTACGCACCCTGCGGTGCTCAACGCCGCGAATGAGGTGATGGTCGACGCCTTCATCAAGGGCATCGTTCCGTGGCTCGCGATCGTCGACACCGTCTCAGCGGTCGTGGGTGAGCATGAGGGGGTCGCGGACCCCTCGATGGAGGATATTGTGGCCGTGCAGCGCTGGGCGGATCGGCGCGCACGCGAGTGTGTCGCGGCTGGCCAATGGAAGGATTTGTGAGCGTGGGTTCTATCGTCGGTATCGTCGTCATCATCGTGGGGATTTTGGCGTCGGTGGCGTTGCACGAGGTGGGGCACATGCTGCCCGCTAAGAAGTTCGGCGTCCTGGTGCCGGATTATGCGGTTGGTTTTGGTCCGGCCCTGTGGAAGAAGAAGATCGGGGATACGACGTACGCGCTGCGTGCGATTCTGCTTGGCGGCTATGTGAAGATCGTCGGCATGTACGCGCCGGCGCGCCCGGGCACGCGCCTGGTGGGGCGGGGCGGTAAGCCGACGCTCGCTCAGGAGGCTCGCGAGGCCTCGGCGGAGGAGATCCCCGAGGGGCAGGAGCATCGCGCGTTCTACCTGCTCAGTGCGCCCAAGAAGATTGTCGTGATGCTGGGCGGGCCCCTCATGAACCTGCTGATCGCGATTGTGCTCAGCGCCGTGACGATGATCGGGATCGGTGCCCCCACCGCCTCGCGCACCATTGCGGCCGTGCCAGCGACAATCTCTACGTCCTCTGGTGAGGTTGCTTCTCCTGCCTACGAGGCGGGGGTGCGTCCCGGGGACACGGTGGAGGCGTGGAACGGGCAGCCGGTCACTACCTTCGCGGAGCTTCAGCAGGCCGTGGGCGCGACCCCCGAGGGCGAGTCCGCGACTCTGACGGTTGAGCGTGACGGTGGACGCGTGGATCTCACGGTCACGCCGGTGACGGGCGCCCAGGGTGCGCGTTACGTGGGTGTGACAGCGAGCTACGAGTATGTGTCGGCCTCGCCCGCGGATGTCATCCACGCTGACTGGCAGATGTTCACTGGAACGGCTTCGGTTGTTGTGCGTTTGCCCCAGGCTGTGTGGCAGGTGGCTCGCTCGGTGTTCACTGATGAGCAGCGTGACGCGAGTGGCGTTGTGTCGGTCGTGGGCGTGGGCCGTATGGCTGGAGAAGTAACCGGTGATTCGCAGGCGTTGGGTTTGCGTGACACTCGTCAGGTGATAGCTGTTCTACTGAGTTTGCTCGCGTCGTTGAACATGGCGCTCTTCGTTTTTAATTTGATCCCGTTGCCACCGTTGGATGGTGGACACATCCTGGGCGCTGTCTATGAGGGTGTACGGCGCCAGGTTGCGCGTGTGCGCGGCGCACAGGATCCTGGTCCCGCCGACACAGCTCGGCTGGTTCCCCTCACGTGGGTGGTTGGGGGTTTGCTTGTTGCTATGAGTGTGGTGTTGATCGTCGCTGACATCGTCAAGCCCGTTTCGATTGGCTAAGCGGGTGTCGCGCCCGCTGTGGTGGGAGTGGGGAAAGCGACCCTTCCCACGTGGCTGCCGTCCGCGTGGGAAGGAATCGCCCGGGTGCGCGATAATGGGCGGGTGAGTGAAATCAATCTTGGTATGCCTTCAGTGGCTTCGTCGCCGTTTCCGCGCAAGCAGACGCATCGCCTGATGGTGGGAGATGTTCCTGTGGGCGGGGGCGCGCCTGTGTCTGTTCAGTCCATGACGACGACGAAGACGCATGATGTTGGCGCGACGCTGCAGCAGATTGCGGAGCTGACTGCCGCGGGCTGTGACATTGTCCGCGTGGCGTGCCCGACGGATAAGGATGCCGAGGCGCTGCCGATTATCGCGAAGCAGTCCCGTATCCCCGTCATCGCGGACATCCACTTCAAACCGAAGTATGTGTTCCAGGCGATCGAGGCGGGCTGCGGCGCCGTGCGCGTGAACCCGGGCAATATTCGCAAGTTCGACGACCAGGTGAAGGACATTTGCAAGGCTGCTTCTGATCACGGTGTTTCGTTGCGTATCGGCGTGAACGCGGGATCGTTGGATCCGCGCCTGCTGAAGAAGTACGGTCGTGCCACGCCCGAGGCCTTGGTTGAGTCGGCAATCTGGGAGGCTTCCCTCTTCGAGGAGAATGATTTCCACGACTTCAAGATCTCGGTCAAGCACCACGACGTGCTGACGATGGTCCAGGCCTATCGCATGTTGTCGGAGGCGGGGGATTGGCCGTTGCACCTGGGCGTGACGGAGGCTGGTCCGGCTTTCCAAGGCACCATCAAGTCCGTGTCTGCTTTCTCGATCCTGCTCGCCGAGGGCATTGGTGACACGATCCGTGTTTCCCTGTCCGCCCCTCCCGTCGAGGAGGTGAAGGTGGGCACCAAGATGCTGGAGTTTTTGGGCCTGCGCGATAAGACACTCGAAATTGTGTCCTGCCCGTCGTGCGGACGCGCCCAGGTGGACGTGTGGACGTTGGCCGAAAACGTCACCGAGGGGTTGAAGGACTTGAGTGTTCCGCTGCGCGTGGCCGTCATGGGTTGTGTCGTCAATGGTCCGGGCGAGGCACGTGAGGCCGACCTGGGTGTTGCGTCCGGCAACGGCAAGGGTAAGATTTTTATCCGTGGCGAGGTCGTGGAGACCGTTCCCGAGGATCAGATCGTCGAAACACTGATCCGTCGCGCAAACGCGCTGGCTGAAGAACTTGGCCTCGAACCCGGGTCGGGTACCGTTGAGGTTGCCCCCATCGCCACTCCCGATGTTAAGCTTCCGGGCATTGACTGCTGAGAACTCTAAGGAATTTCCGATGCGTTTTCGTACTTTTGTGTGTCTGTCCCTGCTCGGCGGCGCGTGCGCTCTGGCAGCGAGTGGATTCCCGCGTCGCATTGGCCTGACGGCATCGCAGGCTGACGTGTCGCTGCCCGGTGATCTGCTGCTTCCGGGCGCGAATGTCGTCGTTGATCGCGGAGTCTCAATTGATGCCCCCGCTTCCGTTGTGTGGGATGTGTTGGGGCATGCCTTCGAGCCTGCGGATGAGTCAACGATCATCGACATTGAGGACGGGGACCACGTCCTTATGCGGGTGGCCGCACCCTCTGCACCCGAGGGAGCCCCGGCCTCGGGAACGTGCGTGATTGCCCTGCTGCCCCTGTCTCCTTCACGCACCTTGCTTCATATTCGCGAGCGTCACCAGGCCTTCGGGCGCGAACGCGCGCTTGTGTGGGCCGGTGTTGCCGCAGAGTCGCTTTCGTCGCTGTCCATGCTGCGAGATTTGCGCGACGCGTGCGTGGCGCACGTGTCCGGCGCCTGACTCGCTCGATGCCACTGCTCCTCGGATGGCGCGCTCATCCCCGCGGTGTTGTAGTATCGAACTACACGCAACGCCGATGGGGATGTTGCGCTCTTAGAAGGAGGGGGATGGGATGGTCCTCAGTTCCGCCGCGCTGCTCGCCGTTGTTGGTCTACTCATTGCGCTCTTGTGGGCATGGGTATGGTCGGGGCTTTTTGCGAGCGCAAGGCGTGTCGCGATGCGCCTGGATTTGCGCGGTGGATCGACCAACGCGGAAGTGAACCGTGTTGTATGGCCGCTCGTGCCTCTTCTCTCCCTCGTGTGGTTCGTGACCGCCCACCTGGTGAGTCACGAGGTTGCTGGCACCGACACGACGGGGTCGTGCGCGCTGCTGCTCGGCCTCTTTGGCGTCATGATTGCGGTTGCGATTCAATCCCTGTACCTGGGTGGGCTTCCTGAGTGGGCGTACCCGGGCTGGATGGCGCGTCGCTATTATGCGGCCCACCCGCATGCGCGCGAGCGAGAGCTGGGGGCCGGTGCTCTGATCTGAGGGGTGGCGCCCTGATGCGTGTTGACACGGCTGTGCCGCTGGCCTTCAAAGCCGCGCGTGCCGTACTCTTGGACCATGCTTCGAAATCTCTCGACTTTCTTCTTGCGGACCCTGCGTGAAGACCCGGCCGACGCCGAAGTCAATTCGCATAAGCTTCTGGTTCGCGCCGGTTATGTTCGCCGCTGTGCTCCGGGTATTTACACCTGGCTTCCTCTCGGTCTGCGCACGCTACGCAAGATCGAGGCGATTGTTCGTGAGGAGATGGACGCGATGGGCGCTCAGGAGGTGCACTTCCCGGGCCTGATCCCCGCCGAGCCCTACAAGGCGACGAACCGCTGGGAGGAGTACGGCCCGACGCTGTTCAAGCTCAATGACCGTAAGGGCGGCGACTACCTGCTGGCTCCCACCCACGAGGAGATGTTCACCCTCCTGGTCAAGGACATGTACTCCTCGTACAAGGACCTGCCCGCGACGCTCTACCAGATTCAGACGAAGTACCGCGACGAGGCGCGCCCCCGCGCTGGCCTGATCCGCGGCCGCGAGTTCGTCATGAAGGATGCCTACTCTTTCGACATTGACGACCAGGGCTTGGACGCCTCCTATCAGGCTGAGCGTGACACCTACGAGCGCATTTTCCAGCGTCTGGGCCTGCGCTACGTCATTGTTTCCGCGATGAGTGGCGCGATGGGCGGTTCTCGCTCGGAGGAGTTCTTGCATCCTTCGCCGATCGGCGAGGATACGTTCGTGGCGTCCCCGGGCGGCTACGCTGCCAACGCCGAGGCCGTGACGACTCCTGTCCCCGAGGCCGTCGATGCGTCCGGCGTGCCCGCGCCCGTGGAGGTCCCCACGCCCGATGCCCCCACGATCGAGGCGCTCGTCGATCTG
The DNA here is from genome assembly GCF_963540955.1 of Actinomyces bouchesdurhonensis. Classification (NCBI taxonomy): domain Bacteria; kingdom Bacillati; phylum Actinomycetota; class Actinomycetes; order Actinomycetales; family Actinomycetaceae; genus Actinomyces; species Actinomyces bouchesdurhonensis. The sequence continues at coordinate 9,139 of NZ_CAUTSL010000005.1, read as the reverse complement.
CTCAACGTTTCGTACCCGCGCGATGATCGTCCCTGGACCGCTGCCGACACGCTGAAGAACGTCGTCGTGACGCTCACCCACCCGGACGGGCAGCGTGAGCTCCTCGTCGTGGGCGTGCCCGGCGACCGCGACGTCGACATGAAGCGCCTCGAGGCCGCGGTGGCCCCCGCCGAGGTCGAGATGGCGTCGGATTCGGATTTCGAGCCGCACCCCGAGCTGGTGCGCGGCTACATCGGCCCCACGGTGCTGGGCCCCAACTCGCCGAAGCGCGTTGTGGATGAGGAAGGTAACGCCTCCGGTTCCGTGCGCTACCTGGTCGATCCCCGCGTCGTTGAGGGAACCGCCTGGGTGACGGGCGCGAACGCCGAGCAGCGTCACGTCCTGAACCTGGTCATGGGCCGCGACTTCACGGCTGACGGGACGATTGAGGCCGCCGAGGTGCGCGAGGGTGACCTGGCCCCCGACGGTTCGGGTCCCCTCCATCTGGAGCGTGGCATCGAGATCGGCCACATCTTCCAGCTGGGCCGCAAGTACGCCAAGGCCCTGGGCCTGACCGTCCTCGACGAGAACGGCAAGACCCAGGTCGTGACCATGGGTTCCTACGGCATCGGCGTCACCCGCGTCATGGCGGCCCTGGCTGAGGCGAACTGCGACGACAAGGGCCTGAGCTGGCCCGCGCAGATTGCGCCCTTCGACGTGCACGTCCTGGCCACCGGCAAGGGCGACGAGGTCTTCGAGACCGCACAGTCTTTGGGCGAGCAGCTTGACGCGGCCGGCCTGGATGTCCTGGTGGACGACCGCCGTAAGGTCAGCGCGGGCGTGAAGTTCAAGGATTACGAGCTCGTGGGCGTGCCCTTCGGTCTGGTCGTGGGCCGGTCGCTGGCCGACGGCCAGGTCGAGATCCGCGTGCGCGCCACCGGTGAGACGATGGTGGTGCCCGTCGAGGAGGCCGTCGAGCGACTGCGCGAGGCCCACGCGGCGGCCCTGAAGGGGGAGTGACATGGCTATTCGTCCCATCCGCATTATCGGCGACCCGGTTCTGCGCACCGTGTGTGACCCGATCACGGAGATCACGCCGAGCGTGAAGGCTCTCGTCGAGGACCTGCTCGAGGGCGTCGACATGGACGGGCGCGCGGGTCTCGCCGCCAACCAGATCGGCGTGAGCCTGCGTGCCTTCTCCTGGAACATCGACGGGGACATCGGCTACGTACTCAACCCCCGCATCGTCGCACTGAGCGAAGATGAGTACCAGGACGGAGACGAGGGCTGCCTGTCGGTCCCTGACCTGTGGTACCCGACCGAGCGTGCCTGGTATGCGCGCTGCGAAGGCACAGACCTGGACGGCAAGAAGGTTGTCGTCGAGGGCGAGGAGCTCATGGCTCGCTGCATCCAGCACGAGTGCGACCACCTGGACGGCCACATCTACATCGATCGTCTGGATCGCCCGACTCGAAAGAAGGCGCTGCGAGACATTCGCAAAGCTGGCTTCTGAGCTAGTCCCAGCGGTCATAGCGTGAGAACGTGCCGAACAATGGAGTGCATTGTTCGGCGCGTTCCACTATCCTGTAAATACATCGTGTGTGCCGATTAGGCACAGTTCATTGCTACTCGCGGCTACCTAGGACGTAGGGGAAGACGATCCTGACAAAGCCAACAGGAGGAACAATGAGAGGGTCATACACCCGCGGTGTACTTTTCGTGCACTCAACACCGCCCGCTCTGTGCCCGCACATCGAGTGGGCGCTGGGTACCGCGCTCGGCCAGGAGGTTCGCCTCCAATGGTCGGATCAGGAAGCGGCGCCGGGCATGGTTCGCTGCGAGTTTTCGTGGGTGGGACCGATCGGCTCGGGCGCTCGTTTGGCGTCTGCTCTGCGCGGATGGGAACACCTGCGCTACGAGGTGACGGAGGAAGCCACGGCCTCGAGCGACGGCGGTCGCTGGTGTCATACTCCTTCGCTGGGTATCTTCCACTCGCAGATGGACACCGTCGGTAACGTGGTAGTCCCGGAGGATCGTATCCGTGCCGCTATGAAGTCCGCCACCAACTACCAGGAACTGCGCGAGGGCCTCGACCTGGCGCTCGGCCAGGCCTGGGATGACGAGCTGGAGTCTTTCCGCCATGCCGGAGCTGGAGCGCCCGTGCGCTGGCTCAACAACAGGGTGGGCTGATGGGGTCCATCGCTGACCTGTTGGGCGACCAGCTGCGTGCAGGCTTAGCGCAGCTGGTCGATCCCGCGCCGGATGGCGATGCTGTCAGCCCTGCCCAGGCCTCGTCTATCGACGCGATGGGGGAGAGCGCGACCGCGGAGGAACGAGCACGCGAAACGGCCATGGAGGCTGTTCTCGATGAAAGCGGCATAGACCCAGCGGATGCCCGCGCTGAGCTGACGCTGCGACGGGACCTGGACATGGACGACGTGGCGCTGTACGCCGTCGTTGCGCGCGTCGAACGCGAGGCGAAGGTGGGCTTCAGCGACGCACAGATCGAGGGGTGGCAGACTCTCGGGGACCTACTGGGCGCCGTCGCGAATGGTGCTTGTCATGACTGACGCAAGCGCTCGTTAGGGTAGCGTCAAGGACCTTCCCGAGATTCGTAAAGTTCCTGACAGTCAAGGACTTCCGGCCTACCATGGAGGCGGATCGCCGGGGAGTCCCCGGCTACACTCCTACGGAAGGAACGACGTTGACCCGCACCGAAGAGGACCTGCTCGGCACACGCGAAGTACCTGATGACGCGTATTGGGGCATCCACACACTACGAGCCATTGAGAACTATCAGATCTCTGGCCGAACTATCAATGAAGCACCCGAATTGATTCGCGCATTCGCGCAAGTGAAAAAGGCATGCGCCTTAGCAAACATGCAACTCAAGGCGATGAAGCCTGTGAAGGCTGAGGCAATTATCGCCGCGTGCGATGAGATCATCGAAAACGGTCGCTGCATGGATCAGTTCCCCGTCGACCAGTTCCAGGGCGGCGCAGGAACCTCCGTGAACATGAACGCGAACGAGGTCATCGCGAATCTTGCACTCGAGATTCTGGGGGAGCCTAAGGGGCGCTACGACGTCATTAATCCAAACGATCACGTTAACCGCTCACAGTCGACGAACGATGCCTACCCGACGGCCTTCCGCATCGCCCTGTGGCGCAAGGTGAATCGCCTGCGCAAGGCCATCGACGAGCTTGCCGACGCTTTTGATGAGAAAGGCGCGGAGTTCCGTAACATCCTGACGATGGGACGCACGCAGCTCCAGGACGCCGTCCCGATGTCGCTGGGCAGAGAGTTCTCTGCGTTCGCGCACACGCTGCGTGAGGAGGACGAACGCCTTGTCAACAACGCGGAACTGCTCCTGGAGACGAACTTGGGTGCCACCGCGATCGGCACGGGCCTGAACACTCCGGACGGCTACCAACAGGTTGTTGTGCGCCACCTGCGTCGCATCACGGGAGCGCGTGTTGTCGGCTCCCCGGACCTGCTCGAAGCGACATCCGATACGGGTGCCTACGTGTCCATGCACGCCACGATTAAGCGCAGCGCGGTGAAACTATCGAAGGTCTGCAACGATCTGCGTCTGCTCGCGTCGGGTCCGCGAGCTGGCCTCAACGAAATCAACTTGCCGAAGATGGCGGCTGGTTCATCGATCATGCCGGCGAAGGTCAATCCTGTGATTCCCGAGGTGGTTAACCAGGTGTGCTTCAAGGTGATCGGCAACGACCAGACCGTCACCATGGCGGCCGAGGCCGGCCAACTTCAGCTCAATGTCATGGAACCTGTCATCGCTCAGGCCCTTATTGAGTCGATCAACCTGTTGGTCAACGCCTGCGATACGCTGCGTGAGCGCTGCGTCACGGGAATCACGGCGAACGAAGAAGTGTGCCGCTCCTACGTGGAGAACTCCATCGGCATCGTCACCTACTTTAACGACGTGATCGGCCACCACCTGGGCGACGTCGTCGGTAAGCGGGCTGCGGCCGAGGGTAAGACGATCCGTGAGGTGATCCACGAGATGGAACTTCTCTCCGAGTCCGAGGTGGAGCGTATTCTCTCCCCTGAGAACCTCGCGCACCCGAAGTATGCGGGCAGTGAGGAGGAATAAGCCCTCCGTGGTGCCGTTGTGAATCGACGAGGCCGGGGAACCCGCGTGGGCCACGGCCTCGTCGTTTGACGCCGCCGCTAGGGCAGGAGGGATTCCTTGAAGGGGCGGACGAAGGTGCCGAAGCGCTCCACCCGGTCCGAGAAGTAACGGTAGATGCGTCTGCGGGCATCACCCACGTATTCGACGGCGTGCAGTTCCTCGTAGCGGAAGCGGCCTTGCTCGTCGATGAGTGGGGAGTCAACGAGACGCTGGATGATCTCGCAGCGGAAATGCGTGTAGGTGCCGTCCTCCGTGGCCTCTAGGACGCGGCACAGGAGGCTCATTTGGGAATCGTCGAGGACGGGGATGCCGTCGTGGTCGCTTGATGGAACGCGCGCGTCGGCGAGCTTGTGCCCACCCGAGACGGTGCCCGCGTACTCGAATAAGCCCATGGCCTCGGCTCCGAAAAGATTGAGCGAACACACGCCCGAGCGCTTGATCGAGCGTGCGGCGTGCGTGGTGGAGTCGCAGCCGATCATCACCATCTGGCCGAGCGAATACGACGAGGATCCCGTCGTGATGCCGACTCCCACTTCCTCATCGGGATAGGCCAGGACGTAGACGGGAAAGCCGTAATAGAACTTCTCAGCGTCGTAGGGAACGAGCATGGTCCTATTGTCCTCCTCTCACCGGGGAGTGGCGGGTTCATCCCATGCTTGAACGGGCGGCGTGGCCAATTCACGACGGCGCGGGGCCGGGGAACCCGCGTGGGAACCCCGGCCCCGTCAGTTGTCGTTAGGCGCTTCGGTGGAGGAAGAGGCGCCTAGCGGCGCTCACTCCTCGCCGGCGTGATCTGAGCCTGCGATGGCGTAGTTGAACAGGTCGTACTTCGCGATCGCTTGGCCGACGACCGACGGGTCGACCTGGCCTTTGTCGGCGAGGGCAGCCAGTGTGCGCACGACCATCGACTCGGCGTCGATGTGGTACCAGCGGCGGGCAGCACGGCGCGTGTCTGAGAAACCGAAGCCGTCCGCACCGAGCACGTGGTAGTCGCCGGGGACCCACTGACGGATCTGGTCGGGCAGCATACGGTCGAAGTCCGAGGACGCCACGAAGGGGCCCTCGCGACCCGCGAGCTTGGCCGACACGTAGGGCGTGCGGCGCGGTGCGGTGGGGTGCAGGAAGTTGTGCTCCTCGGCGTCCAGGCCGTCGCGGCGCAGCTCGTTCCACGAGGTCACGGACCACACGGCGGCGTCCACGCCCCAGTCGCGGGCCAGCAGCTCGCGGGCCTCGCGCGCCCACGGCACGCCGACGCCGGAGGCGAGCAGCTGAGCCTTGGGGCCACCGAAGTTCTGGTGCTCATCGACGTTGTAGATGCCCTTGACGATGCCCTCGACGTCCACGTTCTCCGGCTCGGCCGGCTGGTGGATCGGCTCGTTGTACACGGTGATGTAGTACATGACGTTCGGGTCGCGGCCGCCCGCATCACCGTACATGCGCTGCAGGCCGTCCGCCATGATGTGGCGGATCTCGTAGGCGTAGGCCGGGTCGTAGGACACAAACGCGTGGTTGGTGGCGGCCAGGACCTGAGAGTGGCCGTCCATGTGCTGCAGGCCCTCGCCCGCGAGCGTGGTGCGCCCGGCGGTCGCGCCGATGACGAAGCCCTTGGTGAGCTGGTCGCCGGCGGCCCAGAACTGGTCGCCCGTACGCTGGAATCCGAACATCGAGTAGAAGATGTAGATCGGCACCATCGGTAGGTCGTGCGTGGCGTACGCCGTGCCGACGACCTGGAAGGCGGCGGCCGAGCCGGCTTCGGTGATGCCCGTGTGCAGGATGCGGCCCTGCTCGGACTCACGGTAGGACAGCATCATGTCCGCGTCGACGGGCGTGTAGGACTGGCCGGTCGTGTTGAAGATCTTCGCCGACGGGAAGATCGCGTCCAGGCCGAAGGTGCGGGCCTCGTCGGGGATGATTGGCACGAAGTACTTGCCGGCCTGCTTGTCCTTCATGAGGTCCTTGATGAGGCGCACGAGCGCCATGGTCGTGGCGACCTCGAGCTTGCCGGAGCCCTTGGACAGCGCTTCAAAGGGGCGGGTGGGCAGGGTGGGGAGCTTGGGCGCACGGTCGGCGCGGCGCTCGGGCACCCAGCCGCCGAGGATCTCGCGGCGCTCCTTCATGTACTGCAGGGCCGGGTGGTCGGCCGGCGGCATGTAGTACGGGGGCATGTAGGGGTCGCGTTCGAGTTCTTCGTCCGTGATCGGGATCTGGAGGCGGTCGCGCAGCTGCTTGGCGTCCCCGAGTGTCAGCTTCTTCATCTGGTGCGTCGAGTTACGGCCGGCGAAGTGCGTGCCGAGCGCGTAGCCCTTGATGGTGTGGGCGAGGACGACGGTCGGCTGGCCGGTGTGCTCCATGGCGGCCTTGTAGGCCGCGTAGACCTTGCGGTAGTCGTGGCCGCCGCGCTTGAGTTCCCAGAGCTGGTCGTCGGTCCAGTTCTTGACCATTTCTTTGGTGCGCGGGTCGCGGCCGAAGAAGTGCTCGCGCACGTAGGCGCCGTCGTTCGCGCGGAAGGTCTGGTAGTCGCCGTCCAGGGTTTCGTTCATGACGTGGACGAGGGCGTCGTCCTTGTCGGCGGCGAGGAGCTGGTCCCAGCCACGGCCCCAGATGACCTTGATGACGTTCCAGCCGGCACCCTTGAAGAAGGCCTCGAGCTCCTGGATGATCTTGCCGTTGCCGCGCACCGGGCCGTCGAGACGCTGCAGGTTGCAGTTGATGACGAAGGTCAGGTTGTCCAGGCGCTGCTGGGCGGCGAGCTGGAGCATGCCGCGGGACTCGGGTTCGTCCATTTCACCGTCGCCGATGAAGGCCCAGGTGTGCTGCTGGGAGGTGTCCTTGATGCCGTTCATGTGCAGGTAGCGGTCGAACCACGCCTGGTAGATGGCTTCGGCGGGCCCTAGGCCGAGCGATACGGTGGGGAATTCCCAGAAGTGGTCGAGTTGGCGCGGGTGCGGGTAGGAGGGCAGGCCGTGAGCGGTGGAGACCTGCTGGCGGAAGCCGTCCATTTCTTCTTCGGAGAGGCGTCCTTCGAGGAAGGCGCGCGCGTAGGGGCCGGGGGAGGCGTGGCCTTGGAAGAAGACGTGGTCTCCGCCGCCGGGGTGGTCTTTGCCGCGGAAGAAGTGGTTGAGGCCGACTTCGTAGAGGGTGGCGACGGATGCGTAGGAGGAGATGTGTCCGCCGACCTTGACGCCGGGGCGCTGGGCGCGCGTGACCTGGACGGCGGCGTTCCAGCGGATCCAGCGGCGGTATTCGCGTTCCATGGCTTCGTCGCCGGGGAAGTACGGTTCTTGGTCAACGGGGATGGTGTTGACGTAGGGGGTGGTGTATTCCTGGGGGAGTTGAACGCCGTTGCGGCGCGCTTCGTCCAGCATGTGCAGCAGGATGTAGCGCGCGCGGGGGCCGCCTTTTTCGTTGATGAGTCCGGTCAGGGACTCGACCCATTCGGCGGTCTCCTGGGGGTCGTTGTCGGGGACTTGGGGGATCAGTCCGTTGACGACGACGGGGCGTGACTCGTGGAGTTGGCTCACGGTGTACCTTCTCGCTTGACTCGGAGCTGCGACGTGCAGCGTTCGTGGGCAGTGTCTTCGATCGACACCGCGCATATCGGGACTATTGTCCCACTTCTGGTGTGGCTTTGCGAGCGTTTGCTAGTGAGCGCATGTATGAGGTGCATATCACCGCTGATGGCTGTGTTGTGTGGGAGTAAATGCGCTGGTCAGAGGGGTGATGCCGTGCGGGGCTGTTTCGGCTGGTGTTATCCCTTGCATTCGACCTGCTTTCATGCCCTAGGATGAAGGCGTGAACGTTGATATGACACTGAGCGCCAGCTCGTTGATGGGTGGTGCTGCGTGATGGCAGTGAGCCTGGGTTTTGCGTCCGATGCGATCGTGCAGGAGTTCTACGTCGATGACGACGTGGATCAGGGTGTGCGTGACGCGGTTGAAGGGGAGACGGGGCATCCGCTCGTTGACGTCGATTACGCGGACGTCGTGGATGGTGCGATCGTCTGGTGGCGCGCGGATGACGCCGAGGAGGAGGATCTTGCGGACGTCCTGGTGGACGCCATGTCGAACTTGGATGACGGGGGCTTGATTTGGGTCTTGATTCCTAAGCCGGGGCGTTCTAATTCGGTGCGCGTGGGCGACGTGGAGGAGGCCGCGGAGATCGCGGGCTTGCACGCGACGACGTCGACGGCGTTGGGGCAGGACTGGGCGGGTGTGCGCTTGACCGCGCGTCCGCGTTCGCGTCGCTAGTTTCGTCGACGAGGCCTGGGTGGGGCGGCGCTGTCCTGCGTCGTGTCGCTCGGCTTCGGATGACCGTGCGTGCCTGATCTGGTAGATTGGCGCGTGCGTGGGGCCTTTAGCTCAGTTGGTTAGAGCGTCTGGTTTACACCCAGAAGGTCATCGGTTCGAGCCCGGTAGGGCCCACAAACGGCGGGGGCCGGAAGCAACAGCTTCCGGCCCCTCGGCGTGTTTTAGTGGATTGCGCCTCGTGAGTTAGTCCTCCTGCTCGCGCTCCTCGTTTGCTGAGTCCTCTGCTTGTTGCTCGAGCTCGCGCTTGGCTGCTTCGAGGTTCTCGCGTACCGTCGCGGTCAGCGGGTGGTCGGGTCCGAGGATACGCAGGCAGTCGGCGCAGACCGCCTGCCATCGCATAATGGCCTCGGTGAGGCGGCCCGCCGCATGGTACGCGCTTGCGAGGTTGTTGCGCGAGGTCAAGGTGTCGGGGTGGTCCTCGCCCAGGACGCGTGTGTGGTCGGTGAGGACCTGCTCGTACAGGGCGATGGCCTCCTCAAGGCGGCCCGCTGACCCGTATGCGACTGCGAGGTTGTTGCGCGAGGCCAGGGTGTGGGGGTGGTCCTCGCCCAGGACGCGTGTGTGGTCGGTGAGGACTTGCTCGAATAGGGCGATGGCCTCGGTGAGGCGGCCCGCTGACTCGTATGCGTCTGCGAGGTTGTTGCGCGAGGTCAGGGTGTGGGGGTGGTCCTCGCCCAGGACGCGTGTGTGGTCGGTG
>NZ_CAUTSL010000004.1:0-76087 GCF_963540955.1 Actinomyces bouchesdurhonensis | reverse complement strand
TGCCACACGCCTCCTCTCGCAGGCGCCCGCTGATCTGGCGGGGAGTGTGCCCCTGAGACAAATCAGCAATCACACGGTCGCGAAGGACCTCGTCACAATCCAACAGGCGCTTCTTCGGGCGACGCCTAGCCGCGCGGGCCGCCTTGCCGGCCTCCTCGGCCCAATACTGCCCATCAGGGCCCGTATGGCGGGCGATCTCACGGCACACCACCGAGGGGCTACGCCCAATCAAGTGAGCGATACGCGTCTGGGACAAGCCCACATTCACCCCCGCCATGATCGCCGCACGATCCCAGGCACCAAGCATCCGACGACACCCCATGATCAGCCTCCAAACAGCATCACCACTACACGAAAATTGCTTACACCCTATGACACCGCCCATACAAAATATAGCTAATGCAAACCATGATCCAGCAAGGGTGAAGTACTACCTCAGCACACGCTTGGTCCAAATCCAACATGACCCGGTTTTCAAACTCGGTCTCCGGGCCTTCCTTGGGACCTTGCCGTTTTCTGGTTGATCTGTAGGAGCACTAGGAGCACGAGGCCGTACTTTTTGACGCGGAACTGAACCTTTTGACGCAAGGCCACACTTTTTGACGCTTTCTGCCTCGACGTACCGAGCGAACCCCTGAGTCACCCCTCCGAGGCTCCGATCAGCCGCCGTCAGAGGCTCCTCCACGGCACCACACACCCGGCTTCAACACCCCAAAACCGCCACAGAACAGCGAAAACGCCACCCTGGATAGTTCCTGGCCGTGCCGGAAACCTTTGTATCCAGAGTGACGTTCTTTTGGAGCGGATGACGGGAATCGAACCCGCGTGATCTGCTTGGAAGGCAGAGGCTCTACCATTGAGCTACATCCGCGTACCCCCGGAGGGGACACCAACGATCCTAGCGGTAATTTTCCGCGTACGCGACATTTAGCATCACCTCCCGTATGATAGGGCAGCGGACATACGTATCCATCGGGGTGTAGCGCAGCTTGGTAGCGCATCTGCTTTGGGAGCAGAGGGTCGCAGGTTCAAATCCTGTCACCCCGACCATCAGCGACGACACTGTCGCACCCGCCAACGCGAGCAGGAGAGGTGTCATGCCGTCCTACCGGACCATCCTGACGGTCACGACCCTCGCACCCGGGCGTGCCCCCGAAGAAGTCGAACAGGCTGCGCGCACAGTGACACGGCTCGAATCCTGGGACATCGCCATTGTCGCGAGGCAGCCACGCATCACAGCACGATTCACAGCCGTCGACGACGCAGAAGCACGAACCATCCACGCCGCAATCACCGACGCAGTCCGTGAGGTCGCCGACGTGCCCCGCGCGCGGCTGGCCGCTGTCATGCGCGGCCGCTCCCACTACCTGACCCCCTGAGGACAGCAGACCACCAAGCCTGCCCAGGCCTCGTCCCGGACGAAACAAACACAACAGTGGTGTGCAATTGCGCACGCGTTAGGCCCGTGAGGAGCTCCATACGCCCATTTGCCGACAGCGAAGAGAGACATTAAGCAATGCGTGGCGTAAACTGGCCAGGTTGTTATGCGCCCGACATGGGCGTTCCCCTATTCGTAGACTACGGAGCGTACGCACGTGAAGAGCACCGTTGAAACCCTCGAGCCCACCAAGGTTCGCCTGACTGTTGAAGTTCCCTTCGAGGAACTGAAGTCCGAAATGGACAAGGCGTACAAGGAGATCGCCGGACAAGTCAACATCCCTGGCTTCCGTAAGGGCCACGTGCCTCCGCGCATCATCGATCAGCGTTTCGGTCGCGCCGCCGTCATCGAGCAGGTCGTTAACCAGGTCCTGCCCGGCCACTACTCTGACGCCGTCAACCAGAACGAGCTGCGCCCCATGGCCCAGCCAGAGGTCGACGTCACCGAGATCCCGAACGTGACCGGTCCCCAGGGCGGCCAGCTCGTCTTCACCGCCGAAGTCGCCGTCGTTCCTCCCTTTGAACTGCCTGAGATTGACGAATCCATCGTCGTCGAGGTCGCGCCCACCGAGGTCACCGAGGAAGACGTCCAGAAGGAGCTCGACGACCTGCGCGGTCGCTTCGCGACCCTGAAGACCATCAACCGCAAGGCCAAGACCGGCGACTTCGCGACCATCGACCTGGTCGCCACCATCAACGGCGAGCAGGTTGATTCCGCTTCCGACGTCTCCTACGAGATCGGGTCCGGCACCATGCTTGACGGCCAGGACACCGCGCTGCGCGGCACCAAGGCCGGCGACGAGGTCACCTTCACGTCCACGCTCAAGGGCGGCGACCACGAGGGCGAAGAAGCCGAGGTGACTATCACTGTGAAGGCCATGAAGGCGCGCGAGCTGCCCAAGGCTGACGACGACTTCGCCCAGATGGTATCTGAGTTCGACACCATCGATGAGCTGACTGAGGACTTGAAGAAGCAGGCCGGCGAATCCAAGGAATCCCAGCAGGCCCTCGCCGCGCGTGACGCCCTCATCGACGTCCTCCTCGACAAGGTTGAGATCGTCCTGCCCGAGTCCGCGGTCGATGACCAGGTTGAGCACCGCGTCGGCGAAGATGCTAAGCCCAAGGCCAAGAAGGAGGCTCGCGAAGCAGTCGAGAAGGAGATGCGCACCGAACTGCTCTCCGAGGCCCTGGCCAAGAAGTTCGACGTTCAGGTTTCCCAGCAGGAACTCATCGACTACGCGATCCAGATGTCGCAGAACTTCGGGGTCGACATCAACCAGCTGTTCTCCTCCTCGCAGCAGATGGCCAACGTTGTTGCCGACCTTGGTCGCTCCAAGGCTCTCATTGAGGCCCTCAAGGTCGTCACCGTCAAGGACACGAATGGCGCCGACGTTGACCTCACCAAGTTCTTCGGCGCTGATCCTGGCGCCGAAGCCGGCGCGGAGATCGTCACCGAGCCTGCCGACGAGCAGGAATGAGTGAAGGCGCGGTACTTTCCGTGCTGACGAGCATCCCACTGTGATCGCGAGGGGCGAGGCTTAAGCCTCGCCCCTCGCGGCATGTGCCCACAGCGAAACAGCGGCACGGCGCGCGCGCCGTGGGGCGCGCAGCGGGTACGGTTGACACCAATGGGGCCGTCTGGGCCCGTGAACAGACGAGGAGGTACGCGTGAGCGTGCAGAATACCGGTGCTGTCGGCGAAGGCTCGCAGCTGGGACTGGGGGACTCGGTCTACCAGCGCCTGCTCAAGGAACGCATCATTTGGCTGGGTGGCGAGGTCCGCGACGAAAACGCGAACGCGATCTGCGCGCAGCTGCTGCTGCTCGCGGCTGAGGACCCGGACCGCGACATCTACCTGTACATTAATTCCCCCGGTGGCTCGGTGACGGCCGGTATGGCGATCTACGACACGATGCAGTACATCAAGCCGGATGTTGTCACGGTGGGTATGGGCCTGGCCGCGTCGATGGGACAGTTCTTGCTGACGTCGGGTGCGCCCGGCAAGCGTTACATCACGCCTCACACCAGGGTTTTGCTGCATCAACCCCTCGGTGGTGCGGGTGGCTCCGCGACGGAGATTCGCATTAACGCGGACCTGATCTTGGGCATGAAGAAGGAACTCGCGGCCATCACCGCGTCTCGCACGGGCAAGACCGTCGAGCAGGTGGAGGCCGACGGCGATCGCGACCACTGGTTCACGGCGCAGGAGGCCCTCGAGTACGGCTTCGTCGACCGCGTGATCGACAGCCCGCAGGAGATCGGAACGCGAGGAGAGAACTGATGAGCACCCAGCCCTACTTTGAGGCGGTCGCCCGCCAGATGCCCCAGGCCCGCTACGTGCTGCCCGACTTCGAGGAGCGCACAGCATACGGTTTCCGCCGCCAGAATCCCTACACGAAGCTGTTCGAGGACCGCATCGTGTTCCTGGGCGTGCAGGTGGATGATGCCAGCGCGGATGACGTCATGGCGCAGCTGCTGGTCCTGGAGTCCCAGGATCCCGATTCGCTGATCACCATGTACATCAACTCGCCCGGCGGCTCCTTCACGGCGCTGACCGCGATCTACGACACGATGCAGTACATCAAGCCGCAGATTCAGACGGTCTGCCTGGGTCAGGCCGCCTCGGCCGCAGCCGTGCTGCTGGCTGCTGGCTCGCCCGGCAAGCGCCTGGCGCTGCCCAACGCGCGCGTCCTCATTCACCAGCCGGCGATGGAGGGCATGCAGGGGCAGGCCTCGGACATTCAGATTGTCGCGGACGAGATCGACCGCATGCGCGCGTGGCTTGAAGACACTATTTCGAAGCATTCTGGCAAGCCGGTGGAGCAGGTGCGTCGCGACATTGAGCGTGACAAGATTCTTACCGCTCCTCAGGCCGCTGAATACGGTCTGATTGACCAGGTGTTGGAGTCTCGTAAGGCTCTGTGACCCGTTCATCATGGACGAGGCCGTGGCTGTCCCACGCGTGATTGTGTGGTGCGTGCCATGGCCTCGTTGCTGATAGAACAGACGATGGTGTCTGACGAAAGGGGAGTGTGGGCCGACTCGGACAGGTGGTTTCGCCCCGAAAGATTGGTTTGTTTATCGAATGTGGTGATGTGTGACCATTTCATAACGATGTGCGTGCCTGCGTGGAATTTTCCGCTCCGTGCATTAGTTTATTTTCTAGTAAGTGCGAAAGCGTCTCCGACCGAACGGAAAGCGCTCAACCAAGTGGAGGTCTCGTGGCTCGTCTGACTGATGGCGCGGAACTGCTCAAGTGCTCCTTCTGCGGCAAGAGCCAAAAGCAAGTGCGTAAGCTTATTGGTGGCTCCGGTGCGTATATCTGCGACGAGTGTATCGAGTTGTGTAACGAGATTATCGAGGAAGAACTCGGAGCTCAGCAGGCTTCGTCCTCGGCGATACCCCTGCCTAAGCCTCGTGAGATCAACGAATTCCTGAACACGTGGGTGATCGGCCAGGATCGAGCTAAGCGTGCTTTGTCCGTGGCCGTGTATAACCACTACAAGCGCGTGCGCTCGCGCGAGGCGGGCAACGCCGAGGACATGCAGGGCACCAAGTCCAACATTCTTCTCCTGGGTCCCACCGGTACGGGTAAGACGCACCTGGCGCGTTGCCTGGCCCGCCTCCTCGACGTGCCTTTCGCGATCGTGGACGCCACCGCGCTGACGGAGGCCGGGTATGTTGGCGAGGACGTGGAGAATATTCTCTTGCGCCTCATCCAAGAGGCCGACGGCGACATCAAGAAAGCCGAGAAGGGCATCATCTACGTCGACGAGATCGACAAGATCGGCCGAAAGGCTGAGAACGCTTCGATCACGCGCGACGTGTCCGGCGAGGGTGTCCAGCAGGCGCTCCTGAAGATCATCGAGGGCACGGTCGCCTCCGTGCCCCCCACGGGCGGGCGCAAGCACCCCCACCAGCAGTTCCTGGAGATTGACACTTCCGGCATCCTCTTCATCGCGGCCGGCGCGTTTGCGGGCATCGAGGACATTGTGAAGGCGCGCTTGGGACGTCGCTCCACAGGCTTTGGTTCCGAGCTGAAGAGTGCTTCGGAGATGGGTGACCTGTACGAGGCCGTGTCCGCCGAGGATCTGCACAAGTTCGGTATGATTCCCGAGTTCATCGGCCGCCTGCCCATCCTGACCTCCACGAAGGAGCTCACGGAGGAGGACCTGGTGCGAGTCCTTACTGAACCGTCGAACTCTCTGGTGCGCCAGTACCAGCACCTCTTCGAGCTGGACGGCATGGACCTGGAGTTCACCCACGAGGCGCTCCTGGCCATCGCCGCGCGCGCGAACGAACGCAAGACCGGTGCGCGTGGCCTGTCATCGATCATGGAGCAGACTCTGTCCGACCTCATGTTTGACCTTCCCAGCCGCGACGACGTCGCCCGCGTGGTCGTCACCCGCGACCTGGTGGAGGGCGTGGGCGAGGCCGAGCTGTACCCCGAACGTTCCTCGGAAGGCAAGCGCAGCGCCTGAGTCCTCTCGCTAGACTGGGGGCAGTCGATACGCAGTAGGAGGATTGTATGCAGGATCGTGACGAGGCCGTGGTGGCAGCTTCGGCCGACCGTGGAGTCAGCGGCATTCCCGCCGAGCTGGCGGAGGCGCGCGCAACGATCGACAACATCGACGCCGCCCTCGTGCACATTCTCGCCGAACGTTTCCGCTGTACTCAGCGCGTTGGCCACATCAAGGCGCGCCTGGACCTACCTCCCGCAGACCCAGCCCGCGAAGCTCGCCAAGTGGAGCGCTTGCGTGCCCTTGCCGCCGCCTCCGGCCTTGACCCCGATTTCGCGGAGAAGTTCCTGGGTTTCATGGTCCGTGAGGTCATCCGTCACCACGAGGACATCAAGGCCGAATACGACGAGGCTTCGCGTCCCTGAGTGTGGGTGGGCAAACCTCGCCCCGGCCTCGTTCATTGGCTCCCAGGGTTGGTTGTCTGACGAAACTCTGCGCGCGCTCCCCGATAGTTTTCAGGTAGCTTTCAGGATAGAGGGCTGTAATCTAGGCAGGTAGTGAGAACCATTGCCGATAAGCATTCCTCAAGGAGTTTTCGATGAAGAATTGCGCACAGACGCGCGCCCTTGCCGTCATTGCCATCACCCTGGCGGCGGCCCTCAGCGCCTGCGGATCGACCGGATCGTCTGGTTCGTCCACCTCGTCCACGTCCACGAAGAGCCCGAGCGCGGCGGCCACGAACGCCGCCAGCGGCGACCCGAACCTGGTGTTCGCCCAGTGCATGCGTGAGAAGGGCTTCGACGTGCCCGACACCGGCCTGACGCCCGAGAACCTCAAGGACACGTCCGACGCCTTCAACTCGGCCCTCAACGAGTGCATGGACAAGGTATCCGGCATGACAGGCGACGACAGTGTCATGAATGACCAGGCTGCGCGTGAGACGCTGGTGAAGGGGGCGGAGTGCTTGCGCGGCCTCGGCTATGACGTCAAGGACCCCGATGCTAGCGGTGGCATCAACCTGCAGGACATCCCCCAGGACGCGATCAACAAATGCTTCACTCAGACCGGAGCGGCCAAGTGAGGACAGCGGGTTCGCCGTGTGCCTTCGTCGCGGCAGCACTGGTTGCCCTCTGCGCTCTGTCCCTGTCCGCGTGCTCGGGAGCCACAGCCAATTCCGATGCGCCGCAGTCCTTCGACGGTGCCACCGCGACGATCACGCGCGGCGACCTGGTGGGGGAGACAACCGTGCAGGGAAACTTGCGTTACGCGGATTCCTACGTGCAAAAGAGCTCCTTTGAGGGCGTCGTCACCGCCCTGCCCACGCCCGGCACGACGCTGGGCCAGGGCGATCACGTCTACACGGTTGCCGGTGCCAACAGCTATCTGCTCCACGGGGCGATCCCCGCGTGGCGTGCATTCGGTGAAGGTATGAGTGATGGCCAGGATGTGACCCAGTTGGAGAACGCCCTGTCCGAACTCGGCTACTTCGAGGCGACCCCTAACGCTCACTTCGATTGGTACACGACCGCGGCGATCAAGCGTTGGCAGAAGGCCCTCAACCTGCCCCAGGATGGCACCCTGCCCCTCGGCTCTGTCCTCTTCGCCCCCGAGGACCTGCGCGTCGGTGCGTTGAAATCTCGTGTGGGTGATACAGCGACGACGGAAACGGAACTGTTTGCGGTCTCGTCTTCACGCCAGATCATCTCCGCTAACCTGAAGCTCTCCGACCAGGCTCTGGGTGTCGTCGGAAACTCAGTGACCATTCGCCTGCCCGGTTCTGCAACCTCCACGACCGGAACGATCACCTCGGTGGAGCCGCCGACGGACAAGCCCGGCGACGCGTCGTCTAGTAATAGGGAAGCGTCGAAGGAACGCATCGTGCCAGTCACGATCACCCCGGATGATCCGTCCGCCCTCGAAGGCTTGCAGGAGGCGTCTGTCTCCCTCGGATTTACTTCCGAGTCGCGCAAGGACGTCCTCTCCGTGCCCCTGGGTGCGCTCGTTGCGCTGACCTCAGAGCAGTTCGGCGTCGAGGTCGTTGACGAGGCCGGTGCTGTGACACGGGTTCCCGTCACCGTCGGCCTGTTTGCGGGCGACCGCGTCGAAGTGAGCGGCGACGATATTGCCGAAGGCCAGCGCGTGGTGGTACCCAACCGATGAGCCACATCCTGGAATTGACCGACGTGCACCGGTCCTTTGGCTCACCGCCCGTGCACGCCTGCAACGGAGTATCCCTGAGCGTCGATGAGGGCGAGTTCGTCGCCATCGTCGGACCTTCGGGTTCCGGGAAATCGACTCTGCTGAACCTGATCGGAACGCTGGATAGACCCACCTCCGGGAGCGTGTGCATCGGCGGAACCGACGTGTCTTCGCTGCGCGACACTGAACTGTCCGGCGTGCGCTCCTCCCTCATCGGTTTCGTTTTCCAGCAGTTCCACCTCACGGCCGGCGTGTCGGCCCTAGACAACGTGGCCGACGGTCTGCTCTACCGGGGCGTGCCCCGGGCCAAGCGCCGCGAGGCCGCGCGTGAGGCGCTGACCCGAGTGGGCCTCGGGCATCGCATCGACCACAAACCCCACCAGATGTCGGGCGGCGAACGCCAGAGGGTCGCCATCGCACGCGCCATTATCGGCCACCCGGCGCTGCTGCTCGCGGACGAACCGACCGGCAACCTGGATTCGCGCTCCGGCGCCTCCATCGTCGCCCTGCTGCGCGAGCTCAACGAGGCCGGTACCACGATCATCGTGATCACCCACGACAACGAGCTGGCGGCCTCGCTGCCGCGCCAGATCGCCATCCGTGACGGCGAAATCGTGTCCGATTCGGGACGCCCGGGAGGCGTGGGAGGTAGCAATGACGAGTAGCACCCGCGCTCGCGCGCACCGCTCGAGCCTGCGCGCCTCCGACGTGGCGCGCCTGGGCCTGACCGGCCTGCGCTCGCGCCCGATGCGCGCCGTCCTGTCGGCCCTGGGCATCGCTATCGGCATCGCCGCGATGGTCGGCGTCGTCGGAGTATCCGCCTCCTCCCAGGCTCAGCTCCAAGAGCAGCTGCGGGCCCTGGGCACCAACATGCTGACGGCTCGAAGCGGCGCCGACCTGGCCGGCACCGACCTGATCCTGCCCGAGGACTCCGTGGGGCGGACCCTCATGATCCCGGGCGTCACCTCGGCGGCCTCCACGTCCACCCTGTCGGGCGTGTCCGTCTACCGCTCGCGCCTGTCGGACCCGAACGCGACGGGCGGCATCATCACGATGGCCGCGGACACGAACCTGCTGGAGGTCGTCTCCGGGCAGATGAAGCACGGCGTGTGGCTCAACGACGCGACCGCCCGCTACCCGGGCGTCGTGCTGGGATCGAAGGCCGCGCAGCTGCTCGGCGTCGTCGAGCCGGGCACCCAGGTGTGGCTGGGAGGCCGATCCTTCACGGTCTTGGGCGTCATGGAGCACGCGCCCCTGGCCGAGGAGCTCGACAACACGGCGCTCATCGGCATCCCCGCCGCCGCATCACTCTTCGACGCGGGCAAGACGCCCACGACGATCTACGAGCGAAGCGCCGAGGACCAGGTGGAGAACGTGCGGGCCCTTCTCGGGCCGACCCTG
Organism: Actinomyces bouchesdurhonensis; assembly: GCF_963540955.1. Taxonomy (NCBI): domain Bacteria; kingdom Bacillati; phylum Actinomycetota; class Actinomycetes; order Actinomycetales; family Actinomycetaceae; genus Actinomyces; species Actinomyces bouchesdurhonensis. The sequence goes on along the minus strand of NZ_CAUTSL010000004.1, from coordinate 66,591 downwards.
GCGCCACAGGGCGCTACGGGCCTGAAGGTCTCGCGCCCCTCGGACGCGCTGGCCGCGCAAAACGCAGCCGATCAGACGTTCACGACGCTGCTCGCGGGCGTCGGCTCGATCGCCTTGCTGGTGGGCGGCATCGGCGTGGCCAACACGATGATCATCTCGGTGTTGGAGCGCCGCAAGGAGATTGGCCTGCGCCGGTCGCTGGGCGCGAAGCGAGGCCACATCAGCGTCCAGTTCCTGGCCGAGGCCCTCATCTTGTCCTTCCTGGGGGGCGTCGCCGGATGCCTGATCGGCGCGGGCGTCACGTGGGGCATGTGCATCGCCTACGGGTGGCCGCCGACCCTGCACTGGTGGGTGATCGCCGCGGGCCTGGGCGCGACTCTCCTCATCGGCGCCGTCGCCGGGCTCTACCCCGCGATCCGTGCGGCGCGCACGCCTCCGACGGCGGCCCTCGCCTCGCAGTAGCCGCCGGGCACGCACGAGGCCGTGGCCATCTCAGCAATCCCCGTACCGTTCGGGGGAGCGCGAGCCGGCCACGGCCTCGTTCATGTGAGCGTCGGTCGCGCGTGCGTCGGTTGTGCGTGCATCAGCTCTGCACGGGGCCGCCGTAGATCTCGTCGATGACGGGGGCGAAGCGGCGCGTGGCCTCGGCCCTCTTGACCTTCAGGGAGGGGGTGAGCAGGCCGTTGGCCTCCGTGAAGTCGGTGGTGAGGACCTTGATCTTTCGGATCGATTCGGCGCGCGAGACGTGTTCGTTCGCCGAAGCCACCGCCTTTTCCAGGGAGGCCAGGACCTCGACGTTCGTGGCCGCCTCTGCGACGCTCATCGGGGGCAGCGAGTGCGCGGCGAGCCAATCGGGCAGCATCTCCGCGTCCAGCGTGATGAGTGCGGCGACGAAGGGCCTCTGGTCGCCCACGACCAGGACCTGGGAGATGAGCGGGTGGGAGCGCATCGGGTTTTCGAGGGCGGCCGGGGCGACGTTCTTGCCGCCCGCCGTCACGATGATTTCCTTCGCGCGGCCCGTGATGGACACGTAGCCGTCGCGGTCCAGTGAGCCCAGGTCGCCCGTGCGGAACCAGCCGTCGTCGGTGAAGCAGGCGGCCGTGGCCTCGGGGTTGTTGTGGTAGCGCTGGAAGACGCTGGGACCCTTGAGGAGGATCTCGCCCTCGTCGCTGATCTTGAAGGACATGGGCGGCAGGGCCGGGCCCACGGTGCCGATCTTGGACAGGCGGGGCGTGTTCACGGAGACCGGGCCGACCGTCTCGGTCAGGCCGTAGCCCTCCAGGACGGGGATGCCGACGCCGCGGTAGAAGTGCGCGAGCCAGGTGGCCAGGGGTGCGCCGCCCGACACGATGTAGTCCGCGTTGCCGCCCACCAGGCGGATGATCTGCTGGTAGACGAGCTTGTCGGCGAGGGCATGCTGGGCCTTGAGGGAGACGGAGGGGCCTTCCTCGGTGTCGAGGGCCTGGGAGTAGGCGATCGCGACCTTGGCCGCCCAGCGGAAGATCTTGCGCTTGGGGCCGCGCGCCTTCGTGTCCGCCGAGTTGTAGATCTTTTCCAGGACGCGCGGGACGACGAGGAGGTAGCTGGGGCGGAAGGACGCCAGGTCGGGCAGCAGGTTCTTGATGTTGGGCGCGTGGCCGAGGACGCCGTTGCCGCTGATCTGGAAGACCTGCAGGAAGCGCGCGAACACGTGGGCGAGGGGCAGGAAGAGGAGCAGGCGCGAGTTCTTGCCCGCCGCGATTTCCGGCATCCACGCGTGGGCGTTCAGGCACAGGTTCGTGAAGTTCTCGTGGGACAGGACCGTGCCCTTGGGGGTGCCCGTCGTGCCCGACGTGTAGACGATGGTTGCGATGTCGTCCTTGGTGAGGGCCTCGGAGCGGGCGAGGACGCGCTCGCGCGGGGTGGCCGCGCCCTCCGCGATGAGCGTTTCGATGGCCTCCGAATCCAGGGAGAGGACGTGCGTGTTGTCGCGGTTTTCTCTTTCGGCGGCGGCGCGCACGATTTCCGCCATGGAGACGGTCTCGGTGATGATGAGGTTGACGTCCGCGTCGACGAGGACGTGGGCGACCTGGTCGATGGAGCTGGTCTCGTAGATGGGCACGGGGACGAGGCCGGCCGCCCAGCAGGCGAAGTCGAGGAGCGTCCACTCGTAGCGGGTGCGGCTCATGATCGCGACGCGGTCGCCGGGCTCCAGGCCGCGCGCGATGAGGCCGGCGGCGACCGCGTGCACCTCGTCGTAGAACTCGCGCGCCGTGATCGAGCGCCACGTGTCGCCGATGCCGATCTTGCGCAGGATCAGCGGGCGGGTGGCGCTGCGCTGCACGCGTTCCTTGAGCAGGTGGGGGATCGTCGTGTGCTCGTCGATGCGCACCATGACGGGGGCGTGCCACTCGAGGGCTTCGGTCGCGGGGGCGGCCTCCTGTGAGTCGGCGGTCGCGTCGGTTGTTTCGGTCGTGACGTCTGTGGTCGTGCGCGCCTGCGTCTGCGTCGTCTCGTCGTCGTTGGACGAGGCCGGGGTTTCCTTCGTGGTCATGCGTGCTCCCTGGAGGCTTGAGTGAGCGCCACCGGGCGAGGCCTGAGCGGCGCGATGCTGCTGGCCCTATCCTACGCGCCCGTAGGGTGGGGGAGTGGAACTCTCAAACTGCGGATGCTGTTTGTGCTACCTGACTTCGCCGTCAAGGACCTCAAGGAACTGATAGACAGATTCAGGTAGGGTAACTCGCCCTTGCCTCGCAGATTGCACGGCGAGTATCAGCACCTGATCCTCCATCACGGCGAAAACGATGCGAAGCCGCTGGCGAAAACCTATCACCCGTATTGACGGGTGAAGATCGGGACGCGCTTCACCGCGATGAGGGAACTCAGCGAGACGGGACAGAAAATCGCGTAGAGCAGCAAGGTAAGCATCGGTTGTCTGTTCTGAGCCGCTGAGGGTTAGGAGTTCGCCGCGAAAGTTGACGAGGTCGTGGTATGCAGTATCGCCAATAGCAAGGCATCGTGGGGGTGCCACTACTTCAGTCCCCATGCAGCAGTCAGCTCATCGAGAGTGTGCGCAGTCTCCGGGTGCTCAAGGTAGTGTTCGAGGGCGGGTAGAGCATTCTCACGGAGCCATGTCTCGTATTCCTCGCGCTCGCGGGCTTCCCGCCGTGCTTCGAGGGCAGCGATAGCTTCTTCGTAGAAAGCGGGGGAGACGAGGACCGCGCGGGTCTGTGCGCCGCGCGAGCGCAGCTCGACGGGTTCGACTTGGGCGGCGGCGATGTACTGTGCCTGGTTCTGGCGAAACTCGGAGAGTGTAGCGGTTGACATGTACTAATTGTACAAGTTGTTAGGAGCTCATGTGTTGTTTTGTGGTTGAATCTTCACGACTTGGGACGCCAGAACGATGTGATGTCCTGCTTTTCCGTGAGCTGGTGCTGAATGAAGGCGTCGAGGAGTTCGTAGTCGAAGGGCTTGTTCCAGGGCTGGCGGGCGAGCATTGTGCCGAAGTCCGTGCCGCACCTTGCCCGGTGTCTTTCGACGCTGGAGACAGGCAAGGGGCCGCCCGTAGTTCATCACGAACGGTCCCATGCCAGCTTGTGCATGAGTGCCTACGTTTGATGGCCCAAAGTACAGCAAAATGCGTGCAGCTTACGTAAATGCCCAAACATTAACTGGAAGAATAATGTGTAGCAGGGGCCAGAGTGACAGCTAGCGAAGCGCAAGTAATGCATGATCGGACTTCCGCTGCTGCATCATCATCTTGTAGTGTCCAATATGAGCACCGTCATCTATTGTCTCGAAGACCTCTTTGAAAGCGTTGAGAAGCTGTCTTGGGTTCCAGTTGACCGTGTCGTATAATTCCGAACCCATTGCGGAATGGGAGCTGGAATTACAGAATGCAATCAGAATGCTGACCTTCTTATTTTTTGACTTTCCAAGTGAGGTTAGAGACCCTTTTTCGCCAATGTCAAGGAAATAAGAATCGATAATGCGGCGCATTGTATTGCCAAGAAGTGGGAATTTCGGTGGCGCTACCTTACTCTTATCTGCTTTCTGTAGAAGTGCAGTGCAGCGTCTGACCTCTGCCCACAGATCGTTGTATTCATTTGTAATACGAGAAGCAGATTCAGGGCCGAAGATGGCTGACCCGTTCCGATTCTTTGTGATCGTATAGAACGCGGCTGGCGTGTTGGCGTCGTCATGCTTTTGAAAACTGAAGGCGACTTCCTTGAGGAACCTAGTGTTATGCGAAGTTATGATAACTTGTTTTACGCAGTGTTCTATATTCTCATTTGCGACATCGTCGAGAAGACTGCGGATGAGATTCGTGATTAGGAAAAATGTCTCCGCATCTGTGGATGCAATGGGATCGTCAATGACGAGCAATGTGGGTCGGGAATATTCGCTAACTGATGAATTGTTGGGTTCAAGATATTTTGTAATAAAATATAGGAAGGTAAGAAGGGTGCGCTCGCCTTCGGAAAGTGTTGAAGTGTCAATTGGAAAACTAAATCCATCGCCATTTTGACGGACGAGTATGTATTGGCCAGAAGCTGATTCTGAATTGGTTGCCTGTTCAGCTTCATCAGGTGTTATGAGGCAGAAGCTAGTAAATCCGATATATGTGAGAAGCTGGTTGATGAATGTCATTTTCTCACCAACCTGGCTGAGCTTTGACTTCTCCTCTTCTATCGCTGAGCGTGTGTGTTTCATCTTATGTTGAATGGAGGCAATATCTTCATTTGTAGGTTTTCTTAAACTAATCTTCCGTAATTTTTCTTTGTACTCATTCAGAGTGTTGTAAAATTCAACTTGTGTGAGATACTCGTACAGAGCGAATCTGGCATTTTGAATTAGGATCCTGCGCTCTCTCATTCCTGCGTTGACACTTTTATTGTAGTTATCGATCTGTGACTTGATGATATTGACTTGTTCATCAATTGTCTGAAAAGGATCGTATGTTACGTTGGTTGATGAGGCTAAGTTGGGTTCGATTGCCTTATGTTCCAATTTGCTTTGTATTTGTCTCATGTCTTTTAGTGCGCTATTGATTATTCTTAGTGGTGAGGCACAATCAATTGGTTTATACTCTGCATCCATCGTAAGTGTGTTTACTAGTGCGCTGCAATGATCGATATAATTTGTGGTCGCGAGGGAAGCTTGCTGAATTGCTTTGAGGTGCGCTTCGTGTTCCTCGTTGAACAGGTGCTTCAGTTCTGAGATTAGTTGCTTGCTCAAATTTTGCTGGCAGAATGGGCATGTTGATAGGTGATTCTCCTCAACCGCTGCTAATCCGCGACTGATCCATTCTTGTAAGTTATATTTGTCAATGAATTCTGACATTGCTGAATCGTTACTTATTGATATTGTGGAGCTTAATAATTGTTCAACATCGGCGGACGTATATTCTGTGTATGGTGGACTGATTGCAGGAATTTCTGTTGCGCCAGCTTCTGGAATTACTTTCAGAATTTCGATTATGTCCTCAATGCTACTGTATTGATTTTTATGTTGTGTCTTGTTGCGGCTTGCAAAATCCAGTAGCTTGGTAAGAAGTGTGGCGTTGTTTCCTGGAATTAGTGGCTCCTTTTTGGGGAAGAGTGAATTATATGCTTTTAGAGTTGTTGTAAGCTTTGCTCGACCTTTTCCAATGCTCTTTCGTGTGGTATCTAGCAAGCTGTCTTCTTCTGATTCGGCTTCTTTCGTCTTTCTGTTTAGCTCGTCGAGCGTTGTTTTCTCTTTGTTGAGTTGTGTGTTTAGTCTATCGATTTCATCTTTGATTGTCGAACTTTGCTTGCCTAGAGTAATGTGCCCCGGTGCTTGGCATGTGCGAAATGCTTCTTTGATGTAATCGCGGTTGAAGATGGCAACGTCTTCAATATCGGTTTCTTGGTCGTTAAGATTGATTGCTTGAATTGAGTTAGATAATGTGGTTTTGCCAGATCCATTTGGGCCAAATATGAAATTGATCTTCTTCAGGCCCGTTAGCTTGGTATCAGGTGCGAAGCACGGGGTTCCGCTGAGGTCTACTTCTTCAATCATGTGCCCTCCTTTGGGTAGTGTCTTGACAGTTGTAGCCTAATTGCGGCAAATTCTTTCCGCTCGCGTTATGCACTTGTCTGATAAGTACAAGATAAAGTGTGGTGGGTCCCAGTGGTGAAGCCTGTGTTGCGTCCGTGCAACTCAGGCATACACAAGGGGGCCGCCCGTGGTGTTCCACGGGCGGCCCCCCAAGGCCAGCTGAAGCGTCAGGCCTTCTTGCGCTTGGCCGGAGCCTCGCCCAGCTCGAAGGACTCGACGACAGCCCCGGTGGCCTCAGCGTCGTCGGAGGAAGCCACGGTCAAGGCGCCCACGGCCTTCGACGCGGCCTCCAGGTCGCCCTTCACCGACTCCAGGGCCTCCACCTGCGCCTGCGGTGCGCGCACCGTCACCGCCAGGAACGGAGTGCGCGGCGACACCTTCGCCTCAGACTTCACGCGACGCAGCGCAATCAGAGCAGAGGACGCGGCCTCCAGCACCGAAGGATCGCCCTCAACGCCGGCCAGGTCGGACGCGACCGGCCACGGAGCGGTGTGCACGCTGCCCTCGCGGTACCAGCTCCACACCTCCTCCGTCACGTAAGGCAGGTACGGGGCCAGCAGACGCACCACGTTATCAATAACAATCGCGAGAGCCGCACGGGCAGACGCGGCCGAGGCCTCGTCCCACGCGCCATCACGGTTGTAGGCGCGCTCCTTGACCAGCTCCAGGTAGTCGTCGCAGAACGTCCAGAAGAACGACTCCGTGACCTCGAGCGCGCGAGAGTGCTCGTAAGACGCCAGGGCAGCCGAGGCCTCGTCAATGACGGAAGCCAGCGCCGCCAGCACCGAACGATCCAGCGGCACCGTCACCAGCGCCGGATCCAGATCGATCGCCGCGCCCTCGCCGCCCATCGTGAGCGCAAATTTCGACGCGTTCAGCACCTTGATCGCCAGGCGGCGACCAATCTTCATCTGCTGCTCGTCGAACGCCGCATCCAAGCCCAGGCGAGCCGACGCCGCCCAGTAACGCACTGCATCCGACCCATACTTCTCCAAGATGCCCATGGGGGTCACGACGTTGCCCTTGGACTTCGACATCTTCTTGTGGTCCGAATCCAGGATCCAGCCCGACAGGCCCGCGTGCTTCCACGGCAGCGCACCGAACTCCAGGTCCGCGCGCACCACGGTGGAGAACAGCCACGTACGAATGATGTCCTGGCCCTGCGGGCGCAGATCCATCGGGTACGTGCGAGCGAACAGGTCCTCGTCATCCAGCCAGCCACACGCCAGCTGCGGGGACAGCGAGGACGTCGCCCACGTGTCCATGATGTCCAGCTCGCCCACGAAGCCGCCGGCCACGCCGCGCTGATCCTCCGTGAAGCCCTCCGGCACGTCCGTCGACGGGTCGACCGGCAGAGCTGCCTCAGAGGGGGTGATGATGTCGTCGTAGTTGACCTGGCCGTCCGCGTCCACGCGGTACCACAGCGGGAACGGCACGCCGAAGAAACGCTGACGCGACACCAGCCAGTCGCCCTTCAGGCCCTTCACCCAGTTCTCGTAGCGCACGCGCATGAAGTCGGGGTGGAACTCCAGCTCGCGGCCGCGGCCGATGAGTTCCTCGTTCAGGTCCGTGCCCGAGGCCGGGTTCGTCCACGCGCGGCCACCGTTACGGATGTACCACTGGCGCGAGGTGACGATCTCGAGGGGCTTGTCGCCCTTCTCGAAGAAGTTGGTCTGACGCATCGTCTTGGTCGGCTCGCCCTTCAGCTCGCCCGACTCGCGCAGGGCGGCCACCACGGCCTCGCGCGCGGAGAACGTCGTCTTACCGGTGATCTCCTCGAAAGCCGCGCGGCCCGCATCCGTCGTGATCCACTCGGGGGTCTCGGTGATGATGCGGCCATCCTTGCGCAGGATCGCGCGCAGCGGCAGCTCCAGGTCACGCCACCAGTCGATGTCGGTCGTGTCACCGAAGGTACAGCACATGGCGATGCCCGCGCCCTTGTCCATCTCGGCCTCGGGGTGGGGCAGGATCGGCACCTCAACGCCGTACACGGGGGAGGCGACCGTCGTGCCGAACAGCGGCTTGTAGCGCTTGTCGTCCGGGTGGGCGATCAGGGCCACGCAGGCGGCCAGCAGCTCGGGACGCGTCGTCTCGATGCACACGTCCACGCCGTCCTCAACGGGCGCACCGGCGGCGGCAGCCTTCGCCGCAGCCTCGGCGTCCGTGATGTGGAAGGCAAGGCGGTGGTAGAAGCCCGGGTACTCGCGGCTCTCCAGCTCAGCCTGGGCGACCGCCGTCTGGAAGGTGACATCCCACAGGCCCGGGGCCTCGGCCTGGTAGGCCTCGCCGCGCGCCAGGTTACGCAAGAAAGCGGCCTGGGCGACCTTGCGCGCACGCGCGCCGATCGTCTGGTAGTTCTGCTTCCAGTCCACGCTCAGACCCAGGTAGCGCCACAGCGCCTCGAACTGAGCCTCATCCTCGACCGTGAGGCGCTCGCACAGCTCCACGAAGTTCTTACGGGAAATCGGCTTCTGGTCGCGAGCCTTGATCGACTTGCCGTCGCCACCCACGTGCGGGGGCTCAAAATCGGGGTCGTAGGGCAGCGTCGCATCCACGCGCACGCCGAAGTAGTTCTGCACGCGGCGCTCGGTCGGCAGGCCGTTGTCGTCCCACCCCATCGGGTAGAACACGGACTTGCCCATCATGCGCTGGTAGCGGGCCACGACGTCGGTGTGCGTGTAGGAGAAAACATGGCCGATGTGCAGGGAGCCGGATACCGTCGGCGGGGGAGTGTCGATCGAGTACACCTGCTCGCGCGTCGCGGTGCGGTCAAAAGCGTAGGTGCCCTGGTCCTCCCAGGCCTCACCCCACTTCGCTTCGAGGCCTTCGGGGGCGGCGCGGTCGGGCACGCGAGGCGCCTGCGCACGGGTGTTCATGGCCATAATTGAGTTGTCTCCATCCGAGTCGTGGACTGTTTGCCTCACTAGCGTACTTTTGTGCAGGTGCGCCGGTCCAACGCAGCGCCGACGCGGCGGGTGCGGGTTGCTCACACGAGGCCGGGGCCGCCGTTGTGGGCGCATCGTTACTTTCGCACGTAATTCGACGGGCATTCGTGTCACTTCTTCATGGTTCATCAAGGGTAGTAACGGAATGACGTGCGACTTTTGGTGGAGAGAGCGAACGCGACGACCAACAAACGAGGCCGGGGCCAGGCCACCTCAGCAGTGAACCCAGCCCCGGCCTCGTCAATGAGAGACGGTATTACAGAACCATCGCGGCGATCCAGCCGCCGATGAGCAGCGGAATGTTGTAGTGAATGAACTCTGGGATGACCGTGTCCCGCATGTGGTCGTGCTGACCATCCACGCTCAGACCAGCTGTCGGACCCAGCGTCGAGTCCGACGCAGGTGAACCCGCGTCACCCAGGGCACCAGCCGTACCGATAATAGAGACGGTCGCGACAGGGGAGAAACCCAATGTCATGCACAGCGGAACGTAGATCGCGGAAATAATCGGCAGCGTTGAAAAAGACGAGCCGATACCCATCGTGATCACCAAACCGACCAGCAACATGATCATGGCGGCCAGAGCCTTCGAACCGTTGAACATCGCGGAAGTCTGCTGAACAAGCGGCTCGATCTGGCCCGACTCCTTCAACACCGCCGCATACCCCTGGGCAGTAATCATGATGAGGCCGATGAGGCTCATCATTCGCATACCACCCGAAAAGACGTCATCCGCCTGCTGCCACGGCACGACTCGCATAGCGAGCATGAGGCACAGGCCCACGAGTGCACCCACGAGAAGCGGGTCCGCTTCAGAGTCCATCTTGGTCATGACAGCTTGGATGACGAAACAGGCAACGAGGGCGATGACGGCAGCCCAAGCCTTCATCATGCTGACAGGTTTGTCGTCATTCGTGCTGAACTCAGTTTCGCGCTGCTCGTACTCGCGCGGCTTCCGGTAGGAGACGAAGAGCGCAATGAAGCAACCCACGGCCATTGAGGCGGCGGGGATGGCCATGGCAGCCATCGGGTTGACGACGCCCTCGACGGGCAGGCCAGCGTCCTCAATGTTCTTGTAGAGAATGTCGTGCAGGAAGATACGACCAAAGCCGATCGGCACGAACATGTAGGTGGTGACGATACCGAACGTGATCGCACAGGCCACCAGGCGTCGGTCCATCTTCAGCTCGTTCATGACGCCGATGAGCGGAGGCACCAGCAGCGGAATGAACGCGATGTGAATCGGGATCAGGTTCTGACTCATCACGCCCATGATGAGGACACCACCGAGGATGCCCCACTTCGCGGAGCGCGCCACACGCGCCGAATTAGACTGATCAGCGTTGCGCAGCTTTTTGATGATCCAATTCGCCAGCAGGCGAGGCAAACCCGAGTGAGCGACCGACATAGCGAACGCTCCCAGAAGCGCATAGGACAGGGCGATCTTGGCACCACCGGCAAGGCCTTCCTGGAAAGCAACCATCGTACCGGAAAGACCCATTCCGGCCACCAGGCCACCCACCAGTGAGGCGACGAAAAGAGAGATGACGACGTGCACGCGAGCGATGCTGAGGGCCAGCATGACGATCACGGAGAGTACGACTGCGTTGAAAAGCAACATGAGCGTTCCTGTGTTGAGGGTGCGCGAGTGCACCAAATGAGGGGGAAAGTAAGCCGCTTCGCGGCAGGTGGTGTCAGCCGAGATGAGAATCGGCGTGGATGGAGGCGTCGACGGCACCTACCAGTGCACTCGACAAACCACCTTCCTCGGCGGCCAGCAATCCTGCGATCGTGGTACCGCCGGGGCTCGTCACCCGGTCGATGAGTTGCGCGGGGATCGTTCCCGTCTCGCGCTCGGCAAGGAGCAGTGCGGCGGACCCCGCCATCGCCTGCGCAGCGATCTCGACGGCGCTGTCCTTGGACAGCCCGTACTTCAAGCCCGCGCGTGCGAAAGAATCGATGATCTGGAAATACCAAGCCGGTGAGCACGAGGCCAGGGCTTGGAAAACAGGGAAATAGTCCTCGTCAATGAGGATGGTTCGACCGACTGAGTTCATGAGGTCGCGCACGGCGTTGACCTGTTCGTCGGTCGTTCGACAGGAGGTGAGGGCAGTCATGGACTGTCTGACGGTGGCTGCCACGTTCGGCATGACGCGCACCAGAGGAATCCCCGCACCAAAGTCCTGCGTAATCTGGTCGAGAGTGCGCCCCGCAGCCAGGGACGCGACGCACACGTCGGGGCGTCCGACCACGACGGAGCCGATCTCCTTGATGACCGTACGCTGGTCCTTCGGCTTGACGGCCAGAACGATGACATCGACCTGGCGTGCCAAGGACACATTCGAGGACGCGGCTGCCGCCCCCAATTCGTCCGCCAGGTCGCAGGCCTTGGCAGGCGTACGGTTGGAGAAAACCAATGTCGCGGGATCGACACCGGACGCAACGGCGCCGCGAGCGATGGCCTGCGCCATGGCTCCCGTCCCGATAAACCCGATGCGCATGAGCTTCTCCCTGCGTGTGTTGGTCACTTGCCAGGCAGCCTACCCGTGTTTTGCCTTCTCTTGGTGCAGTGGTCGAACTGTGAGACGAGGCCGGGGTTGGATGGCCCTGTCGAACAACCTCGCTCCGGCCTCGTCGCGGAAAACAACGAAAAACGCTCTTTTGCGCGTGCGTGCGTCGCGGTTTGATCGCTACCACACCGGCACCCCCGGGACACCCGCGCCATGCCCTCCTGGACGAACAAGACAGCCTCGTGACTTTTATCCACAGGGGAATACGCCCAATCGCGGCTATCCACAGGGGAGCGTTTGCGGCGTGACATCCTCGATGCCTTGGGCCTAGCGTCGAAGGATGGACCTCTCACGATGGCTCGCGCGCCGCAAAATGGCTGCCCTGACCAAGGCCTTCTACGACAGTGCGATCAGAGACGACGACGAACCACCCGAACCGAGAGCCGTACGGCTACTGCCCGGAAGTGCCACCGTCGCCGCGCTCCTAGTCGTGCTCGTCGCACTCGCCCTCATCGGCGTGTGGCGGCACGCGCGGTCCACCGAACTGGCGCGCGCAAGCCAGCAAGCAACCGAACAATCAGCCGAACGACAGGCCGAGGAAACGCCGCACGAGGACAACAAGGACGAGCGCTTCAACCCCACAGCAACCGTTACCGCTCCCTCCGAGCAGGTCGTCGTGTACGTCTCGGGAGCAGTCGCCACACCCGGTGTCCTCACCCTGCCCGCATCCTCACGTGTCACAGACGCCATCACCGCAGCGGGCGGGGCACTCGACGGTGCCGACCTGACCACCATCAACCTCGCCCGCCCCCTCGTCGACGGCGAGCATATTCACGTCGCAGTCGCCGGTGAATCCCCGCCTCTCGCGCCGGGCAGCGAAGACAACACCCATGCCGCGTGCATCCACCTCGATACAGCCACCGCAACCGAACTGCAAACACTGCCCGGAATCGGACCCGCCCTGGCCTCGCGCATCATCGACTACCGAGCAACCCACCCGCACATTCCCTCCGTCGACTCCCTCGACGACATTCCCGGCATCGGCCCATCCCTCATCGAGAAAATACGACCAGGGGTATGCCCATGAGTAATGACATCGAGGGAGAAGAGACGGGTGGTGAGGAACTACTTCCCATCGCACAGTCGCCGCAACCAATAACCGTTCATCAGCCCTCCCCTGGAGCTGGCAAGCGAGCGCACCAAGTCACCGACCAGAGCATCCCACGCATGATCGACCTGCGCCTACTGCCCGCGGCTGTCGCGGCGTGGGCGGCCACGTGGTGGGCCACCGCTCACCCCGTAGCATGGCCAGCGATCGTCTTGTGTGCGCTCGCGGCCCTGTCGAGCGCCGCCTCCTACGCCTGGAACCGACGACATGCCCTGCCACCCCGCCACGCGCTCACCCCTCCCCGGTCAGTGCGGCTCGCCGCAACGCTCCTCCTCGCCTCCACCGCCTGCGCGCTTGCGGTCGCCTCCGCGGCCGGCCAATCCTCTCTCTTGGACCCCGTCCGCAGCGACGAAAATCCCGTGCACGTGCGGGTCCGTCTGCTCCGCGACCCGACACCAGCCTCGTCGGGGTTCTCAAGGCGGAGTCGAGCGCGAGTGCGCATCCTCGCCGTTGAGGTGGGCCAGCGATGGCTCACATCCAGCGCGACTGCCCTGGTCAGCGCCCCCTCCTGGCAGGACGCCGCGCGCGGCGACGTGTATCAGCTTGAGGGGAGCCTGGATACCTCCTTCGCTGCCCAGCCGCCCTCCGTGGGGGTGATTCGCGCGCGGAAAACTCAACTGCTTTGGCGCCCGGGTGGTCTTGATGCCTGGAGGCGAGAAACACACCGGGCCTTCGGCAGTGCATGCGGTAGCCTGCCGCGCGACGCGCGCGGACTCGTTCCCGGCATGTCGATTGGCGATGACCGCCTGGTTCCCTCCGATCTGGCAGACGCTATGAAAGCTACCTCGCTCACACACCTGACGGCCGTGTCCGGCTCCCACATCGTCATCATCCTGGCCACCCTCAACCTCCTCCTGCCCGCACGCAAGCCCCTGCGCGTCGGAGCAACGACCCTCGTCCTGGCCACCATCGTCATCCTCGTCGGCCCCGAAGCATCCGTGCTCCGATCCGTCTGCGTCGCCTCAGTCGCCTCCCTGGGCCTGGTGCTCGGGCGCGAGGGACAAGCCATCGCGGCGCTGTGCTCGGTCGTCACCGCGACACTCCTCATCGACCCCTGGGCCTCCCGGTCCTACGGATTCGCGCTGTCCGCGCTCGCGGCCCTGGCCGTCGTGGGACCCGCCGCCGCTCTCGCACGAGGGGCCAAGCAGCGCGTCAGGGGCGACACACGGATCGGGAAAGTCCTGCGCCGCCTGGCCGAACTGGTGTGCGTGCCCGCCCTGGCCGAGCTGTTCACCGCCCCCCTCATCGTCTCCCTGTCCGGCACCGTCCCCGTGTGGGGGATTGCCGCCAACGTCGCCGCCGAGCCCGCGGTGCCCGTGGCCACGCTCGCGGGCCTGTCGGGCGCCCTCCTCGCTCCGATCAGCCCTCCCACGTCGAGCGCCTGCGCGCGCGTCGCCTCCTGGGCGACCGGCTGGATCGCCGACTGTGCACGTTTCTTCGCCGCTTTGCCCGGTTCGAGAACGCAGGTGCCTGGGGGAGTGGGAACTGTGCTGAGCCTGTACGTGTGCGTTGGTGTCGGCTGGGCTTCGTGGCGCGCGTGGCAGCATTGGGTGCGTCCACTCGTGGACGAGGCCGGGGAACTTTGAGCGACCGGTGACACGCGCCCGGGTTTCCACGGAGACCTCGGCGTGTGATCGCTCATCGCATGTCAACACGTACCTGCGTGAGTTGTGCCCATGCAGTGTGCAACGTGGGTGACACCTGCCACGGCTTGTGTCCGCCCAGGGCAAAGGCGGACGCAGATGAGCGCCCGCGGTGGCAGACTTAGGGAGTTACTATCGCGTCGAAAGGCAGGCAGACGTGGCAGCACGCGGATCGCGCCCGGCGGCACCAGCCCAGATCACGCTGGCGCCCATCGTGTTGATTAAGGGGCCCGAGGGGCTCCTCGTCGACCGTGCCCTCGACCGGCTGCGCGCCCTGGCCTACCAGGCCGACCCGAACCTGGAACGCACGGACATCAACGCCGCCACCTACCAGGCGGGGCAGATTGACGTCATCGCCTCGCCCTCCCTGTTCGGCGAATCCCGCATGGTCATCATCCGGGACCTGGAGACCATGAGCGACGCGCTCGCCGCCGACCTCATCGCCTACGCGGCCGCCCCCGCGCCCGACGTATGGCTGTTCCTCGCGCACCCGGGCGGCAACGCCCGCGGAAAGAAGGTCACCGACGCGATCGCCAAGGCCAAGTGGCCGGTGATCCCCGCCGATCCGCTCAAAAACGACCGCGACAAGCTGGCCCTCATCGCCTCCGACGTGCGGGCCGCCCGCCGACAGATGGACACCGAGGCGCAGCAGGCCCTCGTCGACGCGCTCGGCAACGACCCCCGTGCCATGGCGGGCGCCCTGTCCCAGCT
Organism: Actinomyces bouchesdurhonensis; assembly: GCF_963540955.1. NCBI lineage: Bacteria > Bacillati > Actinomycetota > Actinomycetes > Actinomycetales > Actinomycetaceae > Actinomyces > Actinomyces bouchesdurhonensis. Next base: position 51,554 of record NZ_CAUTSL010000004.1, on the reverse strand, counting down.
GCTCTCCGACGTGAGCGGGCGCATCACACTCGAGGACGTGCGCCGCTACCAGGCGGGACGCGTCGAGGCCACCGGCTACGACGTGGCTGACGCCGCTGTCGCCGGCAACTCCGCGAAAGCCCTGACCCTCGCCCGGCACGCCTTCGCGACCGGCATCGCCCCGCAGGTGCTCGTCGCCGCCCTGGCGATGAAGTTCCGCGCCATGGCGAAGGTATCCATCGGCGGGGCCGCCTCCGCGCTCAAGATGGCGCCCTGGCAGGTCGACCGGGCCCGGCGCGAGCTGCGCGGATGGTCCGACGCCTCCCTAGCTGGCGCATTCGGCGCCATCGCTACGGCAGACGCCGAAACGAAGGGTGCCTCGCGGGACCCGCAGCGCGCCATCGAAAAAGCCATTATCACCATCTGCAGGCTGCACGGGCGCTGAAAGCCGCCCCGGCCTCGTCTATCGGACGCCCGTTGGGAACGAAGAGGAGATACATGAAAACCATCCGCACACTGGTGGGGAGGCTACGCGAATTTAAGACCGCCTCGATCCTGACCCCGCTGTTCATCATCGGGGAGGTGATCCTCGAGTGCCTGATCCCGCTCACCATGGTCTCGCTCGTAGATGCACTCGACGGCGTATCCCTGAGTCCCGTCATGCGCCTGGGCCTGATCCTGACCGGGCTGGCCTTCGCCTCGCTTGCCTGCGGTATCCTCTCCGCACGCTTCGCGGCGACCGCCTCGGTGGGCCTGGCGAAGAACCTGCGCCAGGATCTCTTCTTTAAGGTGCAGGACTTCTCCTTCGCCGACATCGACCGCTTCTCCACGTCCTCGCTGGTCACCCGCATGACCACGGACGTCACCAACGTGCAAAACGCCTTCGGCATGCTCATCCGCATCGCTGTGCGTGTGCCCCTCATGATCGTCTTCTCGATCGTCATGGCGTGGCGTATCAACGTGCAGATGGCCCTCATCTTCCTCGGCATGGTGCCGGTGCTCGCCATCATCCTGGCAGCCATCGTGCTCATCGCCTTCCCGATCTTCCGCCGTATTTTCAAGAAGTACGATGCCCTGAACAACTCCGTCCAGGAGAACGTTGCGGCGATTCGCGTGGTGAAGTCCTTCGTCACCGAGGACTACGAGACCACCAAGTTCCGCGCTGCCTCGCAGGACGTGCGCAAGGACTTCACGAACGCCGAGAAGCTCATCGCGCTCAACAGCCCCGTCATGATGTTCTTCATCTTCGCCGCGATCACGGCCGTCGACTACGTGGGCGCCTCGATCATTATCAACTCGGGAGCGACCGAGCTGACGAAGGGTGGACTGACCGCGCTCATCACCTACGGCATCCAGATTCTGACACATATGCTGATGCTCGCCTTCATCTTCGTCATGACGACGATGGCCGCCGAGTCCGCGCATCGTATCGCAGAGGTCCTCAACCACGAGCCGTCGCTGACGTCACCTGAGAACGGCGCGACCGATGTTGCGGATGGTTCCGTCGTCTTCGAGGACGTGTCCTTCAAGTATTCGGCGAGCGCCGAAGAAAACGCGCTGTCCGACATCAACCTACGCGTCGAATCCGGGCAAACGCTCGGTATCGTCGGCGGCACGGGCTCCTCCAAGACCTCGCTCATCCAGCTGATCTGCCGACTCTACGACGTCTCCGAAGGCTCCGTGAAGGTCGGCGGGCGCGACGTGCGCGACTACGACCTGAGCTCGCTGCGCGACGCCGTCTCCGTCGTCCTGCAGAAGAACGTCCTCTTCTCCGGCACCATCAAGGACAACATGCGCTGGGGAAACCCGGACGCCACCGACGAACAGATTGAGCACGCGTGCAAGCTCGCGCAGGCCGACGAGTTCATCCAGCAGCTGCCCGGCGGCTACGACTACGTCATCGCGCGAGGCGGCACCAACGTCTCCGGCGGCCAGAAGCAGCGCCTGTGCATCGCACGCGCGCTCCTGAAGAACCCCAAAATCCTCATCCTGGACGACTCCACTTCCGCGGTGGACACCAGGACGGATTCGCTGATCCGAAGTGCCTTCGAGACCGAGATCCCGGGCACGACGACCATCATCATCGCCCAGCGTCTGTCCTCGGTGAGCCACGCCGACCAGATCATCGTGCTCGACGACGGTCGTATCAAGGAACGTGGCACCCACGACGAGCTGATGGCGGCGGGCGGGGAGTACCGCGAGATCTACGAGTCCCAGAACGCCGCGAGCGAAAGCGAGGTGGCCTGACATGGCGCGCACGCGCAACTCCCGGATCGACGATGGCGAGAAGCTCGAAGGCATCGATCGTCCCTTCGGTCGTCTCCTGCGATACGTCTTCCGCCATTACCCGGTGCGTATCAGCCTGACAGTCGTGTGCATCATTACGTCCGCCGTGGCCTCGGCCGTCGGCTCGATCTTCATGCAGCAGATCGTCGATAATGTCGTGACGCCGGGCCTCGAGAGCGGCTTTGACGCTGTGCGCGCAACGCTCGTGCGCCTCGTCGTCACCATGGGCGTCATCTTCAGCGCCGGCGTCATCGGTAGCTTCATCTACACCCGCGCCATGGCGATCGTGACCCAAGGGACGCTCAAGCACATGCGAGACGACATGTTCGACTCCATGGAGCGCCTGCCCCTGCGTTTCTTCGACACGCATCCGCACGGCGCGATCATGTCGACCTACACGAACGATACAGACGCGATCCGCCAGCTGATCGGTCAGTCGATCCCGACACTCATCCAGTCGGGCCTGACCATCGTCGTGCTCATCGCCACGATGCTCTACTACTCGGTGTGGCTCTTCCTCGTCGTCCTCAACGTGGGCGCCCTCATGGCCTTCCTGACGGGCAAGCTCGGTGGCCTCTCGGGGCGCTTCATGAAGGCGCAGCAGGCGGCCCTGGCTGACGAAGAGGGCTTCATCGAAGAGATGATGGACGGCCAGAAGGTCGTCCAGGTCTTCAACCACGAGCAGGACGCCAAGAACGAGTTCGTCGAGTACAACCAGAAGCTCTTCGACTCCTCCCAGAAGGCCAACATCTACGGCAACGTCCTGATGCCCGCCCTGGGCAACATCGGCAACATCATGTACGTCGTGGTCGCGATCGTCGGCGGCATCATGATCCTGGAACAGACGCCGAACATCCACCTTGTCGGCATCGACGTCATCACGGTCGGAATCGTCGTGTCCTTCCTGGGCATGGTCCGTAACTTCTCGCAGACGATCGGACAGATGTCGATGCAGGTGCCCATGATCGCGCTCGGCATGGCGGGGGCGGGCCGCGTGTTCGCCCTCATCGACCAGGAGCCCGAGGAGGACCACGGCTACGTGACCCTCGTGAGGGCCCGCGAGCTGCCCGACGGCTCGGTCGAGCCGACCGAGGAACGTACCGGAATCTGGGCCTGGCGTCACCCCCACCAGGCGGACGGCACCGTCACCTACACGCGCCTGCGCGGCGAGCTCGTCATGGAGGGCGTGGACTTCTCCTACGACGGCAAGAAGGAGGTCCTGCACGACATCTCCCTGTGGGCGAAGCCCGGCCAGAAGATCGCTTTCGTGGGCGCGACGGGTGCCGGCAAGACGACGATCACGAACCTGATCAACCGCTTCTACGACATCGCCGACGGCAAGATCCGCTACGACGGCATCAACATCAACAAGATCCGCAAGTCGGACCTGCGTCGCTCCCTGGGCGTCGTCCTGCAGGACGTCAAGCTCTTCACGGGCACAGTCATGGAGAATATCCGCTACGGCCGCCTGGACGCCACGGACGAGCAGTGCATTGAGGCCGCGAAGCTGGCTAACGCGGACTCCTTCATCCGGCGTCTGCCGGACGGATACGACACGATGCTGACGGGCAACGGCTCGAACCTGTCGCAGGGCCAGGCACAGCTCCTGTCGATCGCCCGCGCGGCCGTGGCCGATCCGCCGGCGATGATCCTGGACGAGGCCACCTCTTCGATCGACACGCGCACAGAGGCACTCGTGCAGGCGGGCATGGACAACCTGATGGAGGGACGCACGGTCTTCGTGATCGCCCACCGCCTCTCCACGGTGCGTAACTCGGACGCGATCATGGTCCTGGAGCAGGGGCGCATCATCGAGCGCGGCAGCCACGACGATCTGATCGCTCAGAAGGGCGTGTACTACCAGCTGTACACGGGCGCCTTCGAGCTCGACTAGGACGGGCGGCGTCCGCCCGCCCGCTCAGCCCCGGCCTCGTCCTGCACGAGGCTGGGGCTTCGTCGTGTGCTCGTGTGTTACCACGTGCGGGTGGGGTGTTTCCGGGCGCCTGGCGTGGTGGGCGCTGCTCGCAACGTGAGGTTATTTGCCAGGTGACGAAGTAGGGAATGAATATACGACAGCGGGCCGCCCCGAAGGGCGACCCGCTATGCGTCAAACGAAAGCGTCTGCGATCAGTCAGCGATCGAGGCGACGCGACGAGCAAGCTTGGACTTGCGGTTCGCGGCCTGGTTCTTGTGGATGACGCCCTTGGAGACGGCGACGTCCAGCTTGCGCGAAGCGACGCGCAGTGCAGCGAGAGCCTTCTCCTTGTCGCCGGCCTCAACGGCCTCGCGGGTGTGACGGACCAGGGTCTTCAGCTCGGACTTCACGGACTGGTTACGAACGCGGCGCTTCTCGTTGGTCAGGATGCGCTTCTTCTGGGACTTAATGTTTGCCACAGTCGGATTTCTCCTTGATGTATGTCTGACAGGGTCGGTGAGGGCTGTGTCAAGACCGGGACTTAGGCGTGGGGACACCCGCAAACGGTCCTAACCAGACCCCCTGCCCGACCAGGCCGGGAGTCCAACGACCAAGCATACCAGCAGCGGGCCCCGCGTCATGCCCCGAAGCCCGCCAATGCCTCGTAAGGTCGGTCACGTGGGTGCGGTCGCCCGGGCGTGAGCGCGCGTCGCGGCCGGCGCGGTGGCGACCTGGTGCGCTAGCCGCCGTGGGTGCGCCGGTGCTCCTCGAGCGCGTCAATGATGCGTCGCCACGTGACCTCCGGCAGGATCGAGCCTTCGCGGCGCACGTCGGTGGCCTTGACCCACAGGGCGCGATCGAGGCGTACCTCGGAGGGGCGGCCCTTCGGATCCCACGCGCCCGATCCGATGTCGAACCAGTAGCGTCCGGCGGCGGCCTCCTCGGCTGCGTCGCGCGAATGGTCCTTGCTGGTCAGCTGCAGGAGGTAGACGCCCTCACCCTGGGCGCCGATGACGACGGCGGGGCGGTCCTTGCCGACGGACGTGTCCTCCTGGTAGGGCACCCACGTCCACACGACCTCGCCCGGGTCGGCGTCACCGTCCATGATCGGCTGGTACGAGGCATGGGCGAGAGCGTCGGCGATGCTGGCTTCGCGGATGGAGGTGTGGGGCCTGTTCGACGTGGCGGGGTCCTGATGCGTGCTGGTGCGCGTGTGGGCGCGCTGCGCGGGCTTAGGAGTGGGGGCGGAGGGCTGCGTGGGCGGGTGAGGACGGGGCTGTGGGAGAGTTGTCGTCGAGTCGGTGTTGGTTGGGGAGTTCATGGTCGAAATGAACCCGACGAGTGCGTGCAGAACTCCGTTGACGAATGAACTCATGGCACCAGCATACGTGAGACGCATCGAACACTGGTTATCCACAGGTGGTCGGAGAGGTGAGTTATGCACAGGGTTCTTTCCAACGCGTGACAGTGGTTATATGTCGGTACCACTCTAGATATGTTCGTAGATAAACCTTTGACTGAAAGACGGGTGACAACAATGTCGGCCACATCAATCCACGGGGTGAGTATCCCACTGGACTCCTTCGGGCAGGCGAGCGCTCTGGGCGCAACGGACGCCGAAATGGAGGCCCGCGCCTTGCTCAGGGAAGCCTTGCGGTGCGCCGCTTCGGGTAGGATCGATCGTGCGCTCGCTCAAGCGCGCGATGTGTTCGGTAACGACGCTGCTTCGATGGAGCTGCGCCTCGAGGCAGCCAAGCTCTGCGTCGACTGGCATGCCAGCCTCGGTGCATACGAACAGTGTCGCAAGGTTGCGGCGGATGCCGCCCGGCTGGGTGCTAGCCGCCTCGAACGCGATCATCCTCTCATCCTCATGCTTCGCAACTCAGAAGCATACTGGCTTGCCGTCCTGGGAAATGCGGACATGGCGGCCCGTAAATTCTCGGCCCTGGTGTGCGATGTTAAAAATTGCCCGAACCTGGACCCGCAGATCGCCTTCGCGATTCGAAATAACTCTGCCATGCCGTGGAAGAACACCGGCAAGTGGGCGCGTGCCGCGCGCGTGTATCGCGAACTCCTTGCTGACATGGAACACCAGTGCGACGAGGAGGACATGACGGTGCTGACTGTGCGCGACAACCTCGCAGAAGTGCTCTCTGCTGACCGTCAGTACGAGGAGGCGATCCGGTTGTACGAAACCAATATGGACATTTTGCTACGCTTCGTCGACCATGGCGATTGGCGGGTTCTGCGTCTGCGCAGTGAGATCGCGCGTAACACCTGGATGGGAGGAGATCGCGCGGTGGGGGAACAACTGTGGACTGTCCTGGCGGAGGACTGCCGCAGATACCTTGGAGATCGAGACGAACTCACGGCGCGCATTCGCACGATTTTGCTGACCCTGGCCACCCTGCGTGGAGACGAGGACACTGCGATGTCCATCGCGCGGAAACTGAAGGATGATCATCCCGATGACTGGGCAGACGTGGACATGAGCGAGGCTATCGCGATGATCGCCGAATCTGGTCTCACGGAGAAAGACTTCCAGTAGGGAAAAACGAGCGTGAGTCTGGGAGACTGTGCGCGACCTCCCGGACGCATAACTAGCACAAAAGGCCTCGCCAATGGGACGATAAGGAGGTTAACGACTTCACGGAGGTACACGTGCCCATCCCCACGCCCGCGCAGCAGGAACAGATTCGCCCGTCCCGCACCCCGCAGGCGCAGATTCGTAACTTTTGTATCATCGCCCATATCGATCATGGGAAGTCGACGCTTGCGGACCGTATGCTTCAGCTCACCGGTGTCGTCGAGGCTCGCGAGATGCGCGACCAATACCTGGATCGCATGGACATTGAACGTGAGCGTGGCATCACAATCAAGAGTCAGGCGGTGCGCATGCCGTGGGCGCACGAGGACACCCCTTACGCGCTCAACATGATCGATACTCCCGGGCACGTGGACTTCACCTACGAGGTGTCCCGCTCCCTGGCAGCCTGCGAGGGTGCGGTTCTCCTTATCGACGCCGCCCAGGGGATCGAAGCCCAGACTTTGGCGAACTTGTACCTGGCACTCGAGAACGACCTGGCGATCATTCCTGTCCTCAACAAGATCGACCTCCCGGGCGCGCAACCCGAGAAGTACGCACACGAGGTCGCCCAGCTAATTGGCTGCGACGAAGACGAAGTCCTGAAGGTCTCCGGCAAGACCGGTGAGGGCGTCGAAGCCCTCCTTGACCGCATTGTCGAGGTCGTCCCCGCCCCCGCGGGAGAACCCGATGCGCCGACGCGCGCCATGATCTTCGATTCCGTCTACGACACCTACCGGGGCGTCGTCACGTACGTGCGCGTCGTCGACGGCGTGCTTACCACCCGCCAGCGTGTGCGCATGATGTCGACGGGTGCCACCCACGAGCTCCTTGAACTCGGTGTTATCTCACCCGAGCCGAAGCCCGAAGAGGGGATCGGTGCCGGCGAGGTCGGCTACCTCATCACGGGCGTCAAGGACGTGCGTCAATCCCGCGTCGGTGACACCGTCACCAGTCAGGTGCGTGGGGCAACCGATGCGCTCGCGGGCTACCGTGATCCGAATCCGATGGTGTTCTCCGGTATTTACCCGGTTGATGGTTCGGACTTTCCGGACCTGCGCGACGCGCTGGAGCGGCTCCAGCTCAATGATGCTGCCCTGACCTTCGAGCCGGAATCCTCGGCCGCACTCGGTTTCGGCTTCCGCTGTGGATTCCTGGGCTTGCTGCACCTGGAGATTATCCGAGAGCGACTCGAGCGCGAGTTTAATCTGGATCTGATCGCGACCGCGCCGAACGTTGTCTACAACGTTGTGACGGAGGACGGGACGCTGGTTCGCGTCGATAACCCAAGCGAGTTTCCTGAGGGCAAGATCGCGGAGGTGCGCGAACCGGTTGTCAACGCTACGATCCTGACGCCTACGGAGTTTACGGGCACGATCATGGAGCTGTGTCAGGATCGGCGTGGGTCGATGCGGGGAATGGATTATCTGAGCGAGGATCGTGTCGAGTTGCATTACCAGCTGCCCCTGGCTGAGATCGTCTTCGACTTCTTCGATCAGCTCAAGTCCCGTACGCGCGGCTATGCCTCCTTGGACTACCAGGAGAGCGGCGAGCAGAGCGCTGACCTCGTCAAGGTCGACATCTTGCTCAACGGTGACCGTGTGGATGCGTTCAGCGCGATCGTGCACCGCGACGGTGCCTACAACTATGGTCAGCGGATGACGAAGCGGTTGAAGGAGCTGATTCCTCGGCAGCAGTTTGAGATCCCGGTCCAGGCCGCGGTCGGCGCGCGTGTCATCGCCCGCGAGACCATTAAGGCTCTGCGCAAGGATATGCTGGCCAAGTGTTACGGCGGCGACATCAGCCGTAAGCGTAAGCTGCTGGAGAAGCAGAAGGAAGGCAAGAAGCGCATGAAGTCGATCGGTCGCGTGGACGTGCCGCAGGAGGCGTTCATCGCCGCTCTTACTTCCGACGTGCCGACGGGCAAGAAGTGAGTGGGCATATGGACGAGGCCGTGGCGGGCAACGCCGGGAGCGAGCGTCGTCCGGGCGAGGCCCCCGAAGGCACCGTCTTCATGAGCCGCACGAAGTCTTTCACGCGGCGCACGCGCGAGCTGCCCGCGAATCTGGCTCGCACGTGGGAGGTGCACTCCCGCCGCTATGTGGTGGAGCCGCGCCGCGGGGTGGGCTATACGACGGTCGCCGATGATTTTTCCGTGGACTTTGAGGAGTTGTTCGGGCGCGGCGCCCCCGTGACCCTCGAGATCGGGTCAGGCACGGGCGAGCAGGTTGTTGCGGCTGCCGCCGCGCATCCGGAGCGCGACTTCCTGGCCCTCGAGGTGTGGGTTCCGGGCATCGCGAAGCTGATCTCCAAGGCAGTTGATGCGGGCGTGGGTAACATTCGCGTCATTGAGGCGGACGCCGCCCAGGCGCTGCCGATCATGCTGGGGGAGGCCTGCCTCGACGAGGTGTGGACGTTCTTCCCGGATCCGTGGCGCAAGGCCCGCCATCGCAAGCGACGCCTGGTCTGTGACTCTTTTGCCCTTGAGGTTGCGCGCTTGTTGCGGGACGGGGGAGTGTGGCGTCTGGCAACCGACTGGGATGATTATGCGTGGCAGATGCGCGACGTCGTGGAGGCGTGTGAGCTTTTCGAGAACCCGCACGCGGGGGAGCGCCCGGACCCGGCGGATCCCCAGCCCGAGCGTGGCGGTTTCGCGCCGCGCTACGACGGGCGCGTCGTGACCCACTTCGAGACGCGCGGTATCGACGCGGGGCGTCATGCCCATGACATTGTCGGCGTGCGCCGCCCGCGCGGCTGACGGGCACGCATGAGTCCCACCCAACCCGACGGAACGCGCTGGCCGGAGAACGGCTTGCTGGACCCCAGCCTCGTCGAGGCGCAATGGGCGCGTCCTTTGTCCCTCTATGTGCACGTGCCTTTTTGTCGTGTGCGCTGCGGGTACTGTGACTTCAACACGTACACGGTGGGTTTTGGTCCGGGGGCACAGATCGGTGACTATGCTCCTTCGGTTCTCGCCGAGGCGGATCTGGCCGCCCGTGTCTTGGCGGACGCGGGAGTGTCAGGGCGGCTGGCACAGACAGTGTTTTTTGGTGGCGGAACGCCGACGATGCTCGACGCGGGTGAGTTGATCGCTATCTTGGATGGCCTGCGTGAGCGTATCGGTATTGCGGGGGGTGCCGAGGTGACACTCGAGGCCAACCCTGACACGGTGACGCGTGAGGACTTGCGTGCCTTTGCTGACTCTGGCTTCACTCGAGTGTCTTTCGGCATGCAGTCGGCTGTTCCGCGTATTTTGACAATCCTGGACCGTACGCACACGCCGAAGCGGGTGCCTCTCGTTGTTGAGTGGGCGAAGGAGGCGGGGCTGAGCACGTCCGTTGACCTCATTTACGGGACGCCGGGGGAGAGCCTTGCGGATTGGGAGACCTCGGTGCGCGCGGCTCTGTCCTACGACCCCGATCACATCAGCGCCTACGCGCTGGTCGTGGAGGAGGGGACCAAGATGGGCGCGCAGGTTGCTCGGGGCGAGCTGCCGACGCCGGACCCCGACGATGAGGCGGCGAAGTACGAGCTCGTCGATGAGCTCCTGGGTGAGGCGGGGTACGCCTGGTACGAGATCTCGAATTTTGCCCGCGCGAGCGCGTCGGATCGCGCCTCCGGGCGCGCCTCGACGACGTTTGAGCACGCGTCGCGCCATAACCTCGCGTACTGGCGTGACTGGGATTGGTGGGGCTTCGGCCCGGGCGCGCACTCGCACGTGGGGCGGATGCGCTGGTGGAACGTGAAGAATCCGGGTGCTTACGCAGGGCGCCTGCGCGCGGGCGTCTCGCCGGCTGCCGCGGGGGAGATTTTGGGCGAGGAGGAGCGTGAGCTTGAACGCGTCATGCTGGGGCTTCGTACCGCTGAGGGCGTGGAGCTTGACGGAGTGCCCGCAATGGCGATGCGGGATGGCATCGTCTCGGGTTTGTCTGTTTGTCAATCTTTGAGTGGGCGTGTTGCTTCGCTCATTTCGGATGGGTTCATTGACGGTGTGGCAGCCCTTGATGGACGCGCCGTGTTGACCCTGCGCGGTCGGCTTCTGGCCGACTATGTGACGCGTGAATTGATGGGTTATTGAGGTCGTCGGCTGGTCTGCGGCACGTAATATCCATTGTGTGGTAAACATTCGCAAGTGTTCAGACAAATCGTGAATAAGCTTGTATATACCGCGATACAAGGGGATGTATGTCAATCTATACCGGCCATTTGACAGTTGTGATCCTTCCCTTGTGTGACAAGCTGCGATTACGTGACAATAATGTTGACATCCTGGTTGAAGTATGTTTGCCTAGAGGTGCCATGTGAAGCCGTGCTGTCTGCAGGCCTTCTCCGCGAAGGGGCTTGTAGGGGGTCTGATACAAGGAAAAGTGTGGAACTGTGACTCTGCGATACGCGGTCATTGCTGACATCGTGGGTTCTCGTACGTTGACCAATCGTGCAGAGGCCCAGAAAATCTTTGAGGCTGTCCTTGAGCGGGCTGCCGAGGGACTCGCCCTCCTGGAGACACCCTACGCCACTGTTGGCGACGAGTTCCAGGCTGTCGCGTACTCTCTCGAAGATGCGTTGCTCTTGACGCTGCGCGCTCAGCTCCTTCTCCCTCCCCAGCTTCAACTACGCTTCGGCATCGGTGTGGGGCGCATTGAAGAGTTCGCTTCCGGCGTGCACCGACAGGCGCCCGCACGTCCCCGCCTTAGTGAGGGAGCCTCCCTCCAGGACGGTTCGGCGTGGTGGGCGGCGCGCGCCGCAATCAACCGTGCTCATGACGTCCAGGACTCTTCCAACCCGTTCATTCGCACGTGGTTCGTTGCTCACGCCTCCGTCGAGCCGTACATTTCTGCGACCTGCCAGACTGCTGTCAACGCCCTGCTGAGCTTGCGCGATCATGCGATTTTGAAGCTTTCGGCGCGCCACCGCCGCATCACTGCTTCGCTGCTGCTGGGTAAGACGCAGGTGGAGATTGCTCGCGTCGAAAAACTCTCCCAGCAGGCTATTTCTGACTTCGCTCGGGGCACGGGGGCAGGTCTCATCCAGTCCTCTCTCCTCATTGCGGAGGCCGCCCGTGCATGAAACTCTCCTCCTGGGCATTGCAGCCTCGGAGCTCACTGTTTTGCTGACGTCCGACCCGCGACGGTGGTCGCGTCGCCTGATCCTTTTCCTGACGCTGATGATCGCGGTCATCTTCTATTCGTGGCTCGTTCTCGGTGTCAGCGTCCTAGCAAACGTCCTTGGAACTGTGTTCGCCTTCGTGTGGTTCGGCTGGGATCTGGCAGACGGCTCAGCGCGCAGTGTTTTGGCGAGGTGGGCGTTGGCTGCGCTCGGCTTTGTTGCCCTGACGAGTGCCAATGTTGATGCCGTGCCCTCCCTGTCACTGCAGAGCGGACGAGCGATCGATCTCATTATTGCCGTTGTGTTCCTAGTGACGGGACCGGTCAACCACCTGATCTCGGCTGTTCTGTTGTGCGCCCGCGGACGTGCAAACGACCCCGTGCCCGGGTGGATTAACGCCCCCGTTCTGCCCTCGATGCCATCTGTTTCCCGAACCCCCCAAGACGAGCCCTCGTCGCAGGATCACGCGGAAGAAAAGAGTGAGGCGCGCGGTGGTGTGGATCCGGAGGCTCTGGGTGCCCTGCCGACCGTTTCCGAGGTGAGTGCTGGCGCGATCAACACGGGACCTTCCCTGCGTGGTGGACGCTGGATCGGTCCCCTCGAACGGCTTCTTATTATCATCTTGGCCGGAGCTGGGGCCGATGTGGCGATTGGTGCCGTCGTTGCCGCCAAGGGAGTCATTCGATTCCCCGAAATCTCTCAGGATGCGTCAGGCGAAAAAGCTGAGGAGTTCCTCATCGGATCGGTCTCCTCATGGATTCTTGCCGCGCTCGTGGCGATATTCATTCGCGTCAATCTCAACTCCTGAGCTCACCCCCGTTAGAGTATGCCGGGTGAGTGCACCAGATCCCTACGGGAACAATATTTTTGTCTATGACCCGCACCGGGACGGCCCGGGGGCGCGTCGCCCCCGATCGGTGGCCGTTCACGTCGAGATCGGCATGGTCCTCGAAGACGTGGGATCGGGCTGGGTCGGCGCGGTCACGCGCGTCGAAAAGTCCGGCGGCGTCTACCTGGTCGAGCTCGAAGATCGGCGCGGGGTGCGTCGCTCCTTCCCCCTCGGCCCCGGCTTCTGGCTCGACGGCCGCCCCATCGAGGCCCTTCCTCCCAAGCCCAAGCCCGCCCAGGCCTCGCCCGGGGTGCAGCGGAGCGCCGCGGGGCGCCGAATCACCAACTCGGGGTCCTTCGCGCCAGCCTCCAGCGCCCCCACGGTCGCCAAGCGCTCGCGAATCTGGGTGGAGGGGCGCCACGACGCCGAGCTCGTCCAGCACGTGTGGGGCGAGGACCTGGCCGCGGCCGGCATCGCCGTCCAGCTGCTCGAGGGCGTGGATAACCTCGAGGACGTCCTTGAGATCTTCGGGCCCACCGACACCGCCCGAGCGGGCGTGCTCGTCGACCACATGGTGCCCGGTTCGAAAGAATCGCGCATCGCCGACGCAGTCTCCAAGCGATGGCCTGGCTCTGTTCTGGTCGTGGGGCACCCCTTCGTTGACATCTGGCAGGCCGTTAAGCCCGAGCGGGTCGGCCTTGCCGCCTGGCCGGATATTCCCCGTGGTACCGACATCAAACATGGCACTCTCGGCGCGCTTGGATGGCCCAACGCGGACCAACGAGACATTGCGATGGGGTGGAAGCGCATCCTCGGCACTGTGCGCACCTATCGCGACCTGGAACCCGCCCTGCTAGGGCGCGTCGAAGAACTTATCGATTTCGTGACGGTGCCCTGGGCGCAGTGATGTGCGGACGTGCGTGAGGTTCGCAATGAGCGCACGCCCAGTGCACTGTCCGGCTCGCCGCCGTTCACAGGCGGGGAGTAGCATTGGCACTCAGAAGTAGGGAGTGCCAGACGGAGGGAGTGACATGGCACGCAACAGCGCGCAGAGCCGCAGGCTTGACGTCCTTCGCGCCATCGTCACCCAATACGTCGCCACCCGCGAACCCGTCGGATCGAAGGCCATTGCGACCGGGGGTCTGGGCGTCTCTTCTGCGACGATTCGTAACGACATGGCTGTCTTGGAGGAAGCTGGTCTCATCTACCAGCCCCATACCTCCGCCGGACGAGTCCCCACCGACAGGGGCTACCGCGTCTTCGTTGACCGGCTCGCCCGACTCAAGCCCATGAGCGCCCCGGAACGCCAGGCATTAGAAGCCTTCCTCTCCGAATCCGTTGACATCGACGACGTTGTGGAGCGTTCCGTCCGTCTTCTCGCGCAGGTTACTCACCAAGTAGCCCTCGTCCAGTACCCGGGATCGCGCGTGCGAACACTGAAGCATCTTGAGGTCCTCGGGATCGCCCCCGGTCGCATTCTCACCGTCGTCATCACGACTGATGGGGAAGTAGGGGAGCGCACCCTCACCCTTGATACCCCCCTCGACGACGCTCAGCTCGTCGCCGTGCGTGACCACATGCGCGCCCACTGCGACACCGCTACCTCACAGACCGCGCGCTCCTGTGTGGACGCCGCCACCGCCTCGTGTCGACCGGAACTCGCGGCGGCCATCACCGCGGTCGGCGCCGCGCTTACCGAGGTCCTTCGTGGGACCGGAGATGCAAAGATTGTTGTCGCCGGCGCGGCTAATCTAGCACGTGGGGCACTGGACTTTCGTGACATTGCCCCCGTCCTTGACGCGCTCGAAGAGCAGGTCGTCCTCATGCGGCTCTTCTCTGAGGCGGATCCAGGCGAGGACCTGCACGTGAGCATCGGTACGGAAAATCCGCACGACGCCCTGGCCGAGGCCGCGGTCGTCACGGGCACCTACCGCGCTGGAGCTGATAACAGCGGCGGTTCGGCACACCTTGGCATCGTAGGACCCATGCGGATGGACTATGCGCACACTATGAGTTCCGTCCGTGCCGTCGCCGCCTACCTGTCCAGGTATCTGGCGCAGGACACCGATCAGTGACCATGTATACGACCGCCTACCAAATCATGACGATTGCCCCCCACGGGAAGGAAGAGCAAGCGTGAGAGACTATTACGAGGTCCTCGGCGTCGCCCGCGATGCGAGCCAGGAAGAGATCAAGAAGGCATACCGCAAGCGTGCGCGTAAGCTTCACCCCGATTATGCGGGGGCCGACTCGGAAGAGGCCTTCAAAGAACTCTCGGTTGCCTACGAGACCCTGTCCGACCCGGAGAAGCGTCAGATGTACGACATCGGTGGCCCGGACGCGCTGCGCGGCGGAGGAGCTGGCGCGGGCGCACCCTTCACCGGCTTCTCCGATATTTTCGAGGCCATGTTCAGCGGCGGCTTCGGAGCTTCCGCGCAGGGTCCTGCCTCGCGCGTACGTCGCGGTAAGGACCAGCAGGTGACCGTTGACATTACGCTCGAAGATGCCACCTTCGGTGCCGCGAAAGAGGTGTCCTTCAAGACGCACGTCCTGTGTGACACCTGCCATGGCGCAATGTGTCAGCCGGGTACATCACCCGAGCGGTGTGCGACCTGTCAGGGCTCCGGTTTTGTGATGCAGGTTCAGAACTCGCTGTTTGGTCGCATGCAGACGCAGGCGCCCTGTCCCACATGTCAGGGTTACGGCTCCACGATCGCTCAGCCCTGCACTGAGTGCAACGGCGCGGGTCGCATTGCAACCCGCCGCACCCTCAACATTAATATTCCGGCAGGTGCCAGCGAGGGTACTCAGATTCGCGTCAGCGGCGAGGCTGAGATCGGTATGGGTGGCGGCCCGAATGGTGATCTGTACCTGATGATTCACGAGAAGAAGCATCCTGTCTTCGATCGTCGTGGCGACGACCTGCACACGTGGATCACGATCCCGATGACGACGGCGGCGCTGGGAACCGAGTTCGAGTTGGAAACCATGGATGGGAAGAAGACTGTCACGATCAACGCGGGCACGCAGCCCAACGACGACATTGTCTTGGAGGGACTCGGTGTCGGCCACTTGCAGCGTTCGGGGCGCGGCGCGATGCACGTGCACGTGGACGTGGAGATCCCCAAGAAGCTGGATGAGACCTCGCGGGTCCTGCTCGAACAGCTGGCGAAGGCGCGCGGTGAAGTCCGTGTCGAGCCGCATCGTCAGCAGGCGACATTCTTCGATAAGCTACGCGACACGTTCATGGGCTGATTGGCCATGACGCTGCCTGTTTTCCTCAGTGAGGATTTGACTCCCGAGCCCGCTCGCCTCACTGTCGGGGATAGTGCGACGCTGTCCGGCGCGGAGGGGCGCCACGCCGCCTCCGTGCGCCGTATCGGTGCGGGAGAATGGGTGGATGTCGTGGACGGGGCTGGTCTGCGCTTGAGGTGTGAGGTCAGTGAGTCCGATAAGTCGTCGTTGTCTCTCCTCGTGCGTGAGATTGTGCGGGAGAGTGCGCCTGACCCCGAGTTGGTGCTGGTCCAGGCCCTTGCCAAGGGCGGGCGAGATGAGGATGCCGTGGAGATCTGTACGGAGATCGGCATCGACCGCGTGATTCCGTGGGCTTCCCAGCGCGCGATCGTCCGGTGGAAGGGGGCGAAGGCGCACAAGGGTCGGTCTAAGTGGGAGGGCGTCGCTCGAGCCGCCGCGAAGCAGTCGCGTCGTGCCTTCGTGCCGACCATTGAGGCGGTCATGGACAGTCGTGAACTAGCGTCGTGGGTTGCCTCCCTCACGCGCGAGGCCGGGGTGGCTTTCGTATGTCACGAGGAGGCCACTGTCTCGCTTGGGGCAGTGCTCGCGCAGGTTCAGGACTCGTGCGCGAATGGGGTTCTGCCTGCGCGCATTGCTCTGATCGTGGGTCCCGAAGGTGGGATCGGTCCGGAGGAGACGGCGTTGCTGGTTGCGGCCGGTGCTCGTACGATCGGGCTGGGGGCCAACGTGCTGCGCTCTTCGACGGCTGGCGCGGTCGCGCTGACGCTGATACGCGCAGCAGCTGGAGCCTACTAGTCCCGTATGGTGCGCAGAAATACGTCGCGCCGCGACGCGCCATCGGTACGTTTCGGCTCCTGTTCTTTGTCTCATGGCGGCGCTCTAGTCAGGGATGGGTCGTCCGTGTCCCAGGGTTCGGAGTATTCTTATAGAGAATGACTCTCGATTGAAAGGAAGCCGTCACTTATGGCCCACGAGATCACCGACGAGCTGATCGATCGCCTCCACGCATACTCGGACACTGCCCGCACGGTCGCCCGTAACGCCGTCGCCCACGCCGGGGTTGAATCAGTAGCTGTCGACCGCGACAAGGTCGTGGGCACGCCCACCGTCGTCTCACACAAGGTGGACGACTGGACGGTCACCTCCCAGAAGAAGTCCGGTCGCTGCTGGCTCTTTTCCTCCCTTAACCTCCTGCGTTCAACTACCCGCACCCACCTGGGCCTGAAAAACTTTGAGTTCTCGCAGAACTACGTGCTCTTCTGGGACAAATTTGAACGCGCCAACTTTTTTCTCACCTCTGTCATCTCCACCGCGACGACAGAGAAACTCGATGGCCGCCTTCTACAGTTCCTCCTCGGTGACGTGCTCTCCGACGGTGGACAGTGGGACATGGCGGTATCCCTCTACCTCAAGCATGGACTCGTCCCCAAGATGGCGATGCCCGAAACCGAGTCTTCGGGTCACACGGCTCCCATGAACGCTCGTCTGAAGGTTCTCCTGCGCCGCACCGCCCTGGAACTGCGTGCACTCGTCGCCGAAGGCGCCTGTGAGGAAGAAATTAACGAAGTCAAGGACGCGGCCTTGGCCGACGTGTGGCGCATCCTCGTCATCTGCCTGGGTGAGCCTCCTGCTTCCTTCGAGTGGGAGTGGCGTGACGATGCAGGCGAGTTCCACCGTGACGGCATCCTCACCCCCCGCGAGTTCTATGAACGCTATGTGGATGTGGACCTGACACAGTACGTGTGCCTCGTCGACGATCCGCGCACCTGCCACCCCAAGGGCCACACACTGACCGTTGACTACATGGGCAACGTTGTCGGCGGACGCCCGATCCTCTACGTGAACGCCCCCATTAGGCAGATCCGTGCGATCACTACCTCGGTCCTGACATCGGGCCGCGCCGTCTGGTTCGGCGCCGACTGCCACCCGAACTCTGATCGCGCCTCCGGCCTGTTTGTTGACGGCCTCTACGACTTCGATAACCTTTTCGGCGTAGACTTTTCCACCTCGAAAGAGCAGCGCGTGGACACCGGCGAATCAGCGATGAACCACGCGATGCTTTTCACGGGCGTCGACGTAAACGAGGCAGGGGAGGGACGCCGCTTCCGTGTGGAAAACTCGTGGAGCGAGGAGCCTGGCGACAAAGGATTCTTCACGATGGATGCCCCCTGGTTCGACGCAAACGTCTTTGAGGTAGCAGTGCACGTGGATGACCTGCCCGCCGAGCTGCGCGCCGTTATCTCCGAAGAACCGACGCACCTGCCAGCGTGGGATCCGATGGGCGCACTTGCCTGAATGAGTCGCGCCTGACACAGGTCAGCGAATCCCTTTGTGTGGGACGAGTGACGTGGGACAATTGTTCTGCGACACTCGTCCCACATCCGCAAGGAGATCATCGACATCGCGTGGCTTCCAGACGAGCAGAAGGAAGCGATGTGTGCCCGAGCGCACCGAACCGTCGCGCAACACTGACAGAGCCGAAGTAACGGGACAAGAAGGATCCTGCGCGCAGACCCCACTGTCACAATAGGTCACCCCGTGAACGCTGCGCGCAGACGCGAGTCCGGCCTGCCATGATAGGAACCATGACGAACCACACGAAGCCGACGTTGTTGATTTCCAACGTCCTTCCGGCACGCCCGGGGGACGAGGCATACAACAACATTTGCATGCGCCTGTGGGATCGTCTGCTTCAAGCCGCCCTGCCCACCTGGAATGTCATTCGCGAATACGCGCAAGAAGACGGTGCTGAGGGGGCACCTCTGCGAGCACGCAGCGCAGACGCGATCATCATCATGGGCGGCGAAGACGTCCACCCCGCCCACTATGGTGCTTCCCAGGGGTACAACCGTGAGGGACACCACTGGTATCGTGCTGACCTCGGTCAGCTCGCCCTCGTCGACTATGCGGCTTCGACCGGCACCCCACTACTGGGTATCTGCCGCGGCATGCAACTCATCAACACCGCATTCGGCGGCACCCTCGAGCAGGACATCGCGGACGGCACCCACACGAATCCCTCCATCCTCACCGACCACCTTTTTGTCCGCCACAACGTGCGTGTGGAAGCTGAAAGCCACCTTCAGCGGGTCCTGTCGCCCGTCCTGCGCGACTCTCAGCTGACCATTTCCTCGGCCCACCATCAGCGCGTGGACCGTCTCGGAGACACCCTGCGCGTCAGCGCCTACGCCCCCGATGGCACGGTCGAAGCCATCGAATCCCCCGACGCTCCCATCATCGGCGTCCAGTGGCACCCCGAGGATCCCGCTGACGACATCGCCCAGCTGCTAGTCCTACTCCGACACATGGATGCGCGCCGTGTACCCCGACTCGCGAAGGCATCGACTACCCTGGTCGCATGAGCACCTCACCGGGTACGAACTTTGATGATGCCCGTTTTCGCGCTGACGCGCGCACACCCTCCCAACGCATGACAGATGGGGATTACTACGTCGCCGACGATGAACTGTCAGCCCACACGAAGCGCGCCGTGCGACTCCTCTCGCTCTACGAGCAGGCGCATCCCACCGATCCGGACATCGCCCGTTACCTCCTCGCCCAAGTTCTCGGCGAGGTAGGGCAGGACGTCGAGATTCGCCCACCCCTGTGGGTCGACTACGGGTACAACATCGCAATCGGCGACGGTTCCTGGGTCAACTACGGTCTCACCGCCCTCGACGTCGCTCCCATTGCCATCGGTGCTGATGTCCTTATCGGCCCCAACTGCTCGCTCTACACCGCGGTCCACCCGACCGAGCCCGGGCCTCGTCGCGCCAAGTGGGAATCCTGCGAACCCATCACTCTGGAAGACAACGTCTGGCTGGGTGGCTCGGTCACCGTGTGTCCGGGCGTGACCATCGGCGAAAATTCAATAATCGGGGCCGGTGCCGTCGTTACGCGTTCCATCCCGGCCAACTCCATCGCCGTCGGCAACCCTGCCCGCGTCATCAAAGCACTGGACCCGCGCGCGCCGCGCCCCATTGAAGCAGTGAGCGTCGGTGTCATCAACGAGTACGCAGTGCCGAAACGAATGACCAGGAAACGGACATGAGTATCCTCCCGATCTACATCACGGGCCAATCCGTCCTGCACAGAGCCGCCGAACCCGTCGAACGCTTCGACTCCTCCCTCTCCGATCTGGTCACCGACATGATCGACACAATGCACGCAGCCCCCGGCGTCGGCCTCGCAGCGCCGCAAATCGGCGTAGGACGACAAGTTTTCGTCTGGTCCTATCGGGGAGGCGGTGCGTTTGACCGGCGCTACCAGCACATTCTCCAACTCGAACGTGCCTCGGCTCTCGGCTTCAACAACGCGATGAGCGGAGTCGTCGTCAACCCGATTCTCGACCTCATCTGGGACGATTCAGGAGCGCGTGCGATCCTGCCCACCGATCTCGACATCGCGTGTGAATCCGAAGGATGCCTGTCCGTTCCCGGACTCCAGTACCCGCTGCGCCGAGCACTCGGTGCCGTCCTTCGCGGCTACGACACCACAGGGACACCAATCACCGTGGCCGCGCGCGGATGGCTCGCGCGTATCTTCCAGCACGAATACGACCACCTCCAGGGAACACTCTACGTTGACCGGCTCGAAGACCCCTACACGCAGATCGCCCGTCAGGCTGAAGCGGATAAAGGCTGGGGGCGCCCCGGATGCACGTGGACCCCAGGGGAGTGAACCTAAGCCACCCCGCTGGAAACCCTCTACGTGCGTCGACCCTCAGTGGACTTCGAAACCCAGTGAGCGGAAGTACTCGCGAACGTTCTCTGTCGCTTCCGGTGTAGGCGCCTTCACATCCTCAAGCTGATAGTTCAGACCCAGCGAATGCCACTTGTCTTTGCCCAGCTGGTGGAAGGGAAGAACCTCAATGCGGTCGATGACCTCCTTCCAACGCGTCACAATGTTGCCAACCTTGCGAATGTTCTCAGGGTCGTCGGTCAGACCCGGGACCAGGACGAAACGAATCCACATACGCGTCGCGCCGCCGCGCGCAGCAATACGATCGCCAAAGGCAATTGTGGGGGCAAGGTCACGCCCAGTCGTCTTCTTGTAGGTCTGTTCATCGCCGCTCTTGACATCTAACAGCACCAGGTCAGTTGCATCAAGCATCTCGTCGTCGCAGTTCGCGCCCAAGTAGCCGGAGGTGTCGATGCACGTGTGGACGCCCATCTCTTTGGCGCCGAGCAAGATCCGCTTAGCGAAATGAGGCTGCATAAGGACTTCGCCACCGGACAGAGTGATTCCGCCCTTCGTTGTGCGGAAAATACGCCGGTAGCGCGCAATCCGGGACAGCAGTTCTGTGTCCGATACGGGCGCTCCGTCCTTCATGAGGAAAGTGTCGGGATTATGACAGTACAGGCAGCGCAGTGGGCAGCCGTTGAGGAAGACCGTCATACGCGTCCCGGGACCGTCGACAGCGGTGACAAGCTCCCAGGAATGAATTGAGCCGAGCGTTCCCTCACGCATGCGCCTCAGGCGTTCAGACCGCTCCAGGTCCGTGATCTCTTCCAAACCTTCGACGCCGGCTCCGACAGTACGGGACTGGGGGGCTTGGAAGTCCTGTTCACGGAACGTGGGGATGGCAAGAGACTGCGTCATGTTATCTTCTTCGATGTCGTGTGGGCTCTGCGAATGCTTGATCGGGGGAAAGCGCCGGAGGAACGCGGGCACCCGCGGGTATAGCGGTGGGGCGCTGGGCGTGCGCCCAGCGCCCCACCGCGTCGCACCGATCAGGCCGAGTGGTGGAAAGTGCGGGACAGGACGTCCAGCTGCTGCTCACGGGTGAGCTTAACGAAATTGACGGCGTAGCCGGAAACACGAACGGTCAGGTTCGGGTACTTCTCCGGATGCTCCATGGCATCCTTCAGTGTGGACTCCTCAAGAACGTTGATGTTCGCGTGATAGAGGCCATCCTTCTCGCCGCGCTCCTCGCGGGCGGCCTTCATGTCAGCGAGGCGCTCCTCGTAGGTCTTGGTTGCCATAACATTTCTCCTTAATTGTGTGATACCGGGGCTTCCGGCTCGGGTAACGCCGGATCGCGACGTTACCCACGGGTGGGGTGGCGGGGATCAACGAGGGTGTCGGCTGATCCCCGCCGATGAGTCGATCAGTAACCCTTGGTGCCGTCGTAGGCGCAGGAATCATCCGGGACGAAACCAGCGTCGAGAATACCGACCAGGTTCTGAATCTGCTCTTCCTTCGAACGACCCAGGCCCTGGGGCGTGATCGTGTTGGTCAGCGAGATACCGTCGAGTGCGTCGTTGTAGTCCAGCTTGCCGACCGACAGCATGGAGGCAACCATGCCGTGCGTGTCAATGCCGTTCTCCGGGTTCGCGCCGGGGGCGAAGGGGGTGCCCTTCTCGTGGCCCGACGGGAAGGCTCCGGTGGCCTTGCCGTAGACGACGTTCGAGGTAATCGTCAGGACAGACTGGGTCGGGATGGCATCACGGTACATGGGGATCTGACGAATCTTGTCCATGACGGTGTGGACCACGGTCGCGGCGATGTCGTCGGCACGATCATCGTCATTGCCGTAGGTCGGGAAGTCGCCTTCGGTGCGGTAGTCGACGACAAGGCCGGTTTCGTCGCGGATCGGGTAGACCTTCGCGTACTTGATCGCGGACAGAGAGTCAGCGACGATGGACAGACCGGCGATACCGCAACCCATGGTGCGGACGATCTCGGCGTCGTGCAGAGCCATTTCGACGGCCTCGTAGGCGTAGCGGTCGTGACAGTAATGGATGATGTTGAGAGCCTCAACGTAGGTGCCGACGACCCAGTCCAGCATTTCCTCGTAGCGCTTCCACACGTCGTCGAAGTCGAGGGGACCATCGCCCTGAACGGGTTCGTAGCCGTCCATAATTTGCTTGCCGCTCATCTCGTCACGACCACCGTTGATGGCGTAGAGCAGAGCCTTGGCGGCGTTGACGCGGGCACCGAAGAACTGCATCTGCTTGCCGACCCTCATGGGGGACACGCAGCAGGCGATGGCGGCATCGTCGCCCCAGTGGGCGCGAATCTGCGGATCGGACTCGTATTGGATCGAGGAGGTCTCGATGGAAATGCGAGCGCAGAATTCCTTGTAACCGCGGGGCAGGTTCTCGTCCCAGAAGATCGTGATGTTCGGCTCGGGCGCGGGGCCGAGGTTCACCAGAGTCTGGAGCAGACGGAACGAGGTCTTGGTCACCAGCGTGCGGCCATCGTCGCCGAAGCCAGCGTCGGACCACGTGGCCCAGTAGGGGTCACCGGAGAAGATCTGGTCGTAGGCGATGGTGCGCAGGAAGCGCGTGATGCGAAGCTTGATAACAAGAGCGTCGATGATCTCCTGCGCGCCGGACTCATCCAGCGTGCCGTTCTTCAGGTCGCGTTCGAAGTAGCAGTCGAAGAAGCCGGACAGGCGACCGATCGACATGGCGGCGCCGTCCTGAGACTTCACCGAGGCCAGGTAGCCGAAGTAGGTCCACTGGACGGCCTCGTGCGCGTTGGTGGCCGGTCCGGAGATGTCGTAACCGTAGGATGCGGCCAGGTTCTTCAGCTTCTTCAGAGCCTTGATCTGCTCTGCATGTTCCTCGCGGTAGCGCGCCCAGTGCTCAGAGAAAGGCTGGTCGGCGTAGCGATCCTTGTCCTTCTGCTTTTCGGCGATGAGATGGTCCACGCCGTACAGGGCCACGCGGCGGTAGTCGCCGATAATGCGACCGCGACCGTAGGCATCCGGCAGGCCGGTGATGATGTGAGACGAGCGGGCGGCGCGGATGCGCGGGGTGTAGATGTCGAAGACCGCGTCGTTGTGGGTCTTGCGGTACTTGGTGAAGATTTTCTTCACCTCGGGGTTGTATTCCTTGCCGGCCTCGTGGATAGCGGTCTCGACCATGCGCCATCCGCCGTTGGGCATCATTGCACGCTTGAGTGGGGCATCGGTCTGCAGGCCGACGATCACGTTGTCGTCCTCGCAAATGTAACCGGGCTTGAAAGCATCGATGTCGGCCGGGGTGTCCGTGTCAACGTCAAGGATTCGAACCTTGCGCTCTTCGGAGAGGTACTTCTCCTCAAGGGTGTTCCAGACCCGCATCGTCTTGTCGGTGGGGCCGGACAGGAACGAGGCGTCGCCCTCGTACGGCGTGTAGTTCAGCTGGATGAAGTCGCGAACATCGATTTCATCGCACCAGTTACCCTTGACAAAACCTTCCCAGGCTTTCTGGTCTGCTGTCGTCATTCTTCCTCTTCTCGAATGTTCCGTAATCCCTGTGGGGACGGTCGTTGGGAGCGAAGCTCCGTCAGTGCGTCGGATTCCGGCGCTTGGGTCTATTGTCCTACGGTCTGTGGGTGAGCGACAAGCCGTTTCGTCGATCGACCTATGTTCTCTGTCTCAGGATGTGGGTCGAAGGTTTCCTGCGCCGCAATTATAGGACGAAGGTCCCCGCAAGGGAAGTGGAGCTGCCGACCACATACACTGGTACCAGTGCCCGTTTCACGAAGGAGAACATTCCCATGTCTGCACCCCGCCCGGTACTCGGAGTTGGCGTTCTTGGAGCTGGAACCGTCGGTAGCCAGGTCATTCGCATCCTGCAGGCGAGCCGCGAGGATTTCGCCGCCCGTTCCGGTGCCGAAATGGACGTGCGTCGCGTTCTTGTCCGTAATGTGGATGCACCGCGCGACTCGCCGATTGACCGCGAGCTGCTGACGACGGACCCGGCTGAGGCCATCGACGGAATGGATCTGGTGGTCGAACTCATCGGCGGTATCGAACCCGCACGCACGCTGGTTCTGCGGGCGCTCAACCAGGGGATCTCGGTCGTCACCGGGAATAAAGCCCTGCTGGCTGCCCACGGCCCCGAACTCTACGAGGCCGCTGCATCCAACGATGCCGACCTCTACTACGAGGCTGCCGTCGCCGGCGCTGTGCCCGTCGTTTACGGCCTGCGCGAATCGCTGGCCGGCGACCGCGTCACCACCGTGATGGGCATCGTGAACGGTACGACGAACTTCATCCTGGATGCGATGAGTTCCAAGGGTCTGAGCTATGAAGAAGCCCTCAAACAGGCCCAGGACCTAGGATTCGCTGAGGCCGATCCCACAGCTGATGTCGAGGGCCTGGATGCGGCTGCGAAGTGCTCGATCCTGGCGTCCCTTGCCTTCCACACCCGCGTCGGCATCGACGACGTCGCGGTCGAAGGTATTTCGAACATTACCAAGGAAGACATGGAGGAAGCCGCGCGCGTCGGACACACCATCAAGCTCCTGGCGATCGCCGAACGTCGCATCGGCGAGGATGGTCGCGAGGGCGTTGCAATGCGCGTCCACCCCGCCCTGGTCCCCTCTGATCACCCCCTCGCTTCCGTCGACGGTGCCTTCAACGCGATCCTCGTTGAGGGGGAGAACGCTGGACGCCTCATGTTCTATGGTCAGGGTGCCGGCGGCGCCCCCACGGCCTCGGCCGTCCTGTCTGACCTGGTGGCCGCGGCGCATCACCGTGCCTTTGGCGGTCACGCACCGCGCGAGTCCGTTTATGCGCACCTGCCGATCCTCGATCCCGGCTCGACCTACACGCGTTACCAGATCCGCCTCCAGGTGGAGGATCGCCTGGGTGTCCTGTCCGACGTAGCCGGTATCTTCGCCCGCCACGGTGTCTCCATCCAGTCGGTGCATCAACGCAACGACGAGGTGCCCGGTGCCTGCGTTATTGTCGTGACCAGCCACCAGGCCCGAGAGGCCGACCTGCGTGCGGTCGCCCGAGCGCTCGCCGTCTCCGACGCGGTGCGCGAGGTGACCTCCACGATCCGGGTTGAGGGTGAGTGACGTGCGCGTGCGTGACGACTTCGTCGCGGTGACAGTTCCTGCGACCAGCGCGAACCTGGGTCCTGGGTTTGATTGCATGGGCCTGGCCCTCGACCTGTGGGACGACGTTTCGGTCCATGCGACGACGGGGCCGACGTCGGTCGTCGTCGAGGGGGAGGGTGCCGGAAACGTTGAACGGGGCGAAGACAATCTCGTCGTTCGTGCACTGCGTTTTGCCCTCGACCGCGTGGGTGCCCCCCAGGTTGGAGTGCGCATGCATTGCACGAACCGAATCCCCCATTCGCGAGGCCTGGGTTCCTCTGCGAGTGCGATCGTCGCCGGTGTGGCGCTTGCCCGTGCGCTCGTCGGTGAAGAGGACGTGCTCGGACGACAGGAGATCCTTCAGATCGGCACCCAGATGGAGGGACACCCCGACAACGTGGCACCCGCCGTCTTTGGCGGTGCAACGGTCGCGTGGATGGACGAGGAGACGAACGCAGTGGGATCGCTGCGGCTGACCCCGCCCGCGGGCGTTGAACCCGTCGTCTTTATCCCGGATTTTAAGCTGCGCACCGCAACCGCGCGCGCCGCATTGCCGGATACTATCGCGCACGTTGACGCGCGTTTTAATGTCGCGCGCGCCGCTGCGCTCGCAGCAGCCCTGTCGGGACAGGCGCAAGCTAGCGGGGGAGCGGACATGCACTGCGTGCTGATGGAGGCCACACGCGATCGTCTGCACCAGGAACAGCGTCGAAGCGCCATGGAACCCTCTCTCGCGCTCGTCGACTGGCTGCGCGGTGCCGGCTACGCGGCCGTGGTGTCAGGTGCTGGCCCCACTGTGCTCTCTCTCGAAGCTGTTGGGGCGGATGTTCGCCGTGAGGCAGCGGCATCGGGGTGGCGTGTGCTGCCGCTGGGAGTTGCCGCTACTGGAGTTCAGATCACCCGTGGATCCCTTGCGAAAGTTGCCTTCTAAGTGGCTTCTCAGCTGTGAGTTTCTCCGCAAGCACCGCCAGTCGTGCCGTCTACATGACAGTGGGCTGGCGGTCTTGCTATATTTTTCCTAGGTTCGAATCGACAGTTCGACTCCGACCGTTGTGGTGCGTTTTTTACGCATCTTCCTTATCAAGCTTTTTCTTGTGCTTGAGCAATTCACCTCGCCCCATTTCGGGCGCATTCCAGTAAGGATCACTTCGTGAGCAACGAAACCCCCGCCGAGATGACGACCGCGTCGCTGTCGGCGATGAAGCTGCCCGAGCTCAAAGCTCTGGCTGTGTCCCGAGGATTGAAGGGCATCTCCCAGCTTCGTAAGTCCCAGCTGATCGAGCTCCTGAGCAATGGTGCCGGTGCTCCGACCACACCCCATGCCGATACCCGTGAGGAGGTTCACGGCGTCGAGGAAACATCGTCAGTGGACCTCACCCTCGAGGAAAGCTCAACCCAGGCTCCGACCTCCACCGAGGGTCCACGCCGTTCGCGCCGCCGCCGCGCAGTCAGCCAGGGTGCCGTCGAACCCGCACACGTAACGCTCGACCTGCCGCTGCCTGCCGCTGATCGCACGGAACCTACCCCGGAGCCAGATGCGGGTGTCGTCGAAACCGTTCTTAACATTGAGCTGCCCGACGGTGACGACACTGAGGGACGCCGCCCCCGCCGCGAGCGTGGGAGGCGTTCGCGCCGCGACCGCGACGCCCGCGCAGAGGCACGTGAGAATCGCGAGGCACGCAACGAGTCTCGTCCTGCTCGCGGCGGTGAGGACAACCTCGCGCCGATTGCCGGCATTCTTGACATTCAGGAAAATCACGCCTTCGTGCGTACCTCGGGCTACTTACCTGGCCCCAACGATGTCTATGTGACACTGGGCAACGTGCGCCGCTGGGGCCTGCGCGGCGGTGACGCCGTCGCCGGGGCCGTTCGTCTGCCCCGCGAAGGTGAGCGTCAGCGCCAAAAGTACAACGCCCTCGTGCGCGTCGACTCCGTGAACGGCATGACGATCGAGCAAGCGCAGGCGCGCCGCGAATTCGGTAAGCTCACCCCGGTCTACCCTTCCGAACAGCTACGCATGGAGACCTCACCGAAGGCTTACACGCCGCGCGTCATCGACCTGGTCGCCCCCGTGGGCAAGGGGCAGCGTGGTCTCATCGTCTCGCCGCCTAAGGCCGGAAAGACCATGGTCATCCAGCAGATGGCCAAGGCCATCGAGCTGAATAACCCCGAGGTGCACCTCATGGTCGTCCTGGTGGACGAGCGCCCCGAAGAGGTCACCGACATGCGTTCGATCGTCAAGGGCGAGGTCATCGCCTCCACCTTCGACCGTCCTGCCTCCGACCATACAACCGTCGCCGAGCTTGCGATTGAGCGCGCCAAGCGCCTCGTCGAGCTTGGGCAGGACGTTGTCGTCCTCCTTGATTCGTTGACGCGTCTGTCGCGTGCCTACAACCTGGCTGCGCCCGCATCGGGTCGTATTCTCTCCGGTGGCGTCGACGCCTCGGCCCTGTACCCGCCTAAGAAGTTCTTTGGAGCGGCCCGAAACATTTCTGAAGGTGGCTCACTCACGATCATCGCATCCGCATTGGTGGAGACGGGTTCGAAGATGGACGAGGTCATCTTTGAGGAGTTCAAGGGAACTGGCAACATGGAACTGCGTCTGTCGCGTCAGCTCGCCGAACGCCGCATCTTCCCAGCCATCGACCTCAATGCGTCGGGTACCCGCCGCGAGGAACTCCTGTTCAAGCCTGAAGAGCTGCGCATCATGTGGAAGCTGCGCCGTGTTCTGGGTACGCTCGATCAACAGCAGGGTCTCGAACTGGTGCTCGACAAGCTCAAGGAGACCCAGTCGAACGCAGAGTTCCTCATGCTCATCCAAAAGACCACGCCCTCCGAGTGATCGGAGCGTAGGAGTCGGGGCGAGTGGCGAGAGCCGCTCGCCCCGTTTTCTGATGAGGTGCACCTGCTCATACCGGACAACTGATAAGGCCTGTGCCAGAATTGGCGCATGGTGAACACGACACCGAGTGTGGCCAGTACGCGGGTGGAACGGGGGACCTCGCGCCGATCATGGAGCGCTGCGCGTGGACTTCTGCGCCTCGTTGTAGGTCTCTTTCTCTTGCTGACGGCTCCCCTTCAGCTGGCAATCGCCATCTACGATCAGGTCCATCACGGGATGGGGGCGGCGGTTGACTGGCCGAATTGGCCCGGCTGGGTCATGGCGCTGTGCGGAATCGGCGTGCTGTGGAGCGGAGTCAGTCGGCGGCGCTCGGGGCGTCAGAAGATGACGACGATTGCGCAGACATGGGAATCCTTGGAAAAGCAGCGGGCGCAGGTCGAGCGCGTCTTCTCCGCGCTCGTCGGCGCCGGGCACTACGAGAGCGGACTGACGGCGCGCTATGAGTGCGCCCGAGCCGAACGCGTCAGGGTTGGCACTCGAATCGAGGAGTACAGGCCGCCGGGTTTCCTCGCGTCGCTCAGCGAGGCATCCGCAGGCGCGGGGGATGAGATTCTGTCTGAGATGACTCGCCTGGCGGACGCGGATACCGCGATCATGGCGGCGCACGACTTGTTCGCGTTCGCGCCCGGCTGGCGCGACGTGTGGGACAACGAGATTGGCCCGCTCATCGAAGACTTGGACGTCATCGATGACGTCGCAGACACCCTCGAAGCGATCGTCATGGACCCGCACCTTCTGAAGGAAATTGAGGCTTTCCGAGAGCGTGTGGGGGATGACAAGGACACGGTGATCAACCTTGGAGAACGCCTCGAGGGCAGGCAGCTCGATCCTGCCCAGGCGCTGGAAGAACTCGACCGGATAGCCAACGAGGCGCGAGGACGCACCGCCGAGTTCATCGAGGCGACTCTCGCCACCGATGCCTCGTCGCAGGGGCGCGCACGCTACGCGCGATGGAAGGGTGCGGGAATCAGCCTGACCGCGGCTAATGCGGAGTACGACAGGGCCTACTGGAGCGAGGAGGCAGACACTGACGTCGAGTACAATCCGGCAGCCACGATCCGACTGATCGCAAACTCCGCGGGCGTTGACCTGAACGGGCTGCCAGCCCCGGCGACCGGTGTTCTGACGGCTGGCCGCTCATCCATCTATCTGCTGCCGATGTATCTCGATCGATACCTGACTGGCGAGGTGGATGCGGCGGGCGATGGCTGGTCCTCGGACTGAGTGGTAGCGAGGGTCACTTGCGCCGTTGCTGTGTCTCGAAAACGCTTGTGCGACCGTGCGTGAACCTGACCGGCATGTCAGCGTAAAGGTATGACGTCTTCGACGTGCGATGCTCTGAACTCAGACCCTATGAGCCAGAATTCCCGGAATACTCGGATCGATGTACGCGGTCTTCTGCGTATCGTGCTGGGGGACATTCTTGTCCTCTTCACGCCCGCTTGGTTGGCGTGGCAGCATACGAATACTTGCAGCCTACCGCCTCGGCGACGAGCCTCGTCTCACCCGTTGTAGAGATCCGCGACGAAACCAGTAGCTTCCAGAGCGTCGATGGTCGCCCACTCAGCGCCGTCCTGGAGGGATCGGCTTCCTGCACCCCACCCGCCTCGTCGCCGCGTCCACGGACAACCTGACGGACGACAACGTGGATGAGGCGACGCTCAGGTATGCGCGCGAATCATCCCGAGTGGATTTCGCCCAACGGCTACAAATGGGCCGACGGCTACTTCATCCTCGCGGTGTCTCCCACGCATCGACACATCGGCACTACCTCGGTGAGGACATCGACCCGGCACTGTCGATCCAGAGCGAGATTCAGGACGCCGCGAAGGACGATTTCCGCGAGAACGCGAGTAAGGTTGCCGAGGAGTGGCAAGCCTTGGAGGGGCGCCGCGGCGAGGTCGAGCGCGCGTTCGTGGCTCTTCTCGAAGCCGGGGACTACACGACGGGGCTGTCCGCGCGTTACGCGTGTGCGCGCGCCGAATACGAGAGGGTGCGCTCCCGGATCGCGCAGACGCAATCGACGCACTTCCTGGGAACGATGAGCGCGCAGGCATCGGACGAAACGCAAGAGATCCTCACGGATCTGCACGCACTGGCGGACGTGGTGACGAGCGCGCTAGCGCTCGACACCTCAACGGAGGGTACGCAGCGGTATGCCAGGTGGCAGAGCCCCCGGCAGAACTCGTGAACGCAGCCGAGATGTTCTACAACGGCTCCTACCTCAGCCAGGGAGCCACGCACGAGTACAATCCCGCGTCGAGCACGTCGAGCGCGGACTGTGGTTCCTCCTCGGGTGGCTTCTCGGGTTCCCCTTCCTCCTCATCCTACTGACGGTCATCAAGGTGCTGTGTGGATGAGGGCGATGCATGCCAGAGTGGAGCCATGACGTCAGTGACAAACGCTCCGATGAATCGTGCCGCCACCCCCGGCGAGCTGTCGCCCAGCGCGCGCGGTTGTCTGCGCCTCGGAGCGTGCCGTCGCAAGCTTTCCCTCACTGATGGATGCCGATGCGTCGATGATGGCCGCGTGCGAGTTCTTCGATCGCGGTCACAACTGGCGGCGGGTATGGAACAACGAGGTGGGGGTCGTCTTTGAGGACATGACCGTTATTGAGACCATCACGGACTCCATCCAGTGGCGAAGCAGGGCGCCGATGGTGAGGACCATGGTTGCCTCCCTTGTCGAGTGGTTGGATGAGCAACGCCTGGCCGTGATCGACATCTCAGAGAGCCTCGATCGCGCAGCGATTACTCCCGCGCAGGCTCTGGACCACCTCGACGCCATCGCCGACGAGGCGAGGGTGCGTTTGGTGGAACTCATCGAGGCGGCTCTCGCCTCCGACACGTCGATGCTTGGGCGCAGACGCTACAAGCGCTGGCGCAATGGAGCAGGGGAAAAGCTGCGCACGAACGAGACTCGCTACATCGGCGCGTACCGTATCGCTGGCGTGACGTACTCCTACAATCCCGCCCAGGCGGTTCGCCTGACGGCAAACAGTGCGGGTATCGATCTTGCGGGAAGCGCGGCCCATTCCACCGCGCGTTTCGTGGCGTTCAACGCAGGTCTACGTGCCTCCCGCGTACCTCCACCGCTACCTCGTGTGGGATGGGATGTCGCGGTACGGATCCTTGCTCGCGACGTACCTGACGTCGGCGGCGAACATTGGTCCGCACAGGAGCGAGATCGCTTTGTAACCGAGGCCGGTGCCTCGTCGTCCAACAGGCGGGCAAGGGGGACGATGGTCAGGCTTCGCGCATTGCGGATCTCACGCGTACAGGTGAGTTCCATCGTTGAAGGCGATGAAGAGCTGTGACATAATGACGTGTCGGCTTACCGGTTCACCGGCATGTCCCAGGCGTTCGCGCGCGCTGGAGGGCGAGCCCCCGTCAGATACGGGGCACGCTGCATGTCCGGACCCGGGGCACTAAACGATCCAGGAGAATTCCATGCGAAAGGGCATCCACCCCGAATACGTGGACACCGTCGTAACCTGCACGTGCGGCAATTCGTTCCACACCCGTTCCACGATCACCTCCGGCGAGATGCGCGTGGACGTGTGCTCTGCCTGCCACCCGTTCTACACGGGCAAGCAGAAGATCCTCGACACCGGCGGTCGCGTCGCCAAGTTCGAGGCCCGCTACGGCAAGCGCGTGCGTCCCTCCAAGTGAGGGCGAGCGGATAGCTCGACGGCGGTGTCGTCGGCCTGAAGGCTGGCGGCACCGCCGCGTTTTTAACACTGTGTAGGCGAAGGATGTGGTGAATCGTGGCCGCGACTGATGAGCTGGGCGCTCTGGGGCCACTGCTGGAGGAATATGCGCAGGTCGAGGAGCAGATGGCCGATCCTGCGACCCTGACAAACCCACAGCTGATGCGTCGCGTGGGCAGACGATACGCCGAACTCGGTCGCATCAAGGCTGCCGCCGATCGCCTGAATATCGCGGCGGGGGACCTTGAGGCTGCGCGCGAGCTTGCCGCTGAGGATCGCTCATTTGCAGACGAAATCCCGGCCCTTGAGAAGGAAGAAACCGCTGCTCACGAGGAGCTCGTAAAGATTCTCGCGCCGCGCGATCCAGAGGACGCCATGGACGTCATCCTCGAAATTAAGGCTGGTGAAGGCGGTGAGGAGTCCGCGCTCTTCGCTGCCGACTTGGCGCGCATGTACGGGCGCTACGCGGAGGAGCATGGCTGGAGCGTCACCCAGATGAGTGCGACCCACACCGAGTTGGGTGGCTTCAAAGACATTACGTTGGCGATCCGCGCGAAGGGGACGCCCGCTCCCGATGAGGGCGTGTGGGCTCACTTGAAGTATGAGGGGGGCGTGCACCGCGTGCAAAGAGTACCCGTCACCGAGTCGCAGGGGCGCATCCACACGAGTGCCGTCGGTGTCTTCGTCATGCCTGAACTTGAAGACGATGATGACATCGTTATCGACCCGAACGATTTGCGCATTGACGTGTATCGATCAAGTGGCCCTGGAGGGCAGTCTGTCAACACGACGGACTCAGCTGTGCGTATCACTCACCTTCCCTCGGGTATCGTCGTGTCGATGCAAAACGAAAAGTCGCAGCTGCAGAATAAGGAAGCAGCCATGCGCGTGCTCGCCTCACGCCTCGCGGCCGAAGCGCGCGCGAAAAAGGAAGCTGAGGCTTCGGCTCAGCGCCTGTCCCAGGTACGCACCGTGGACCGATCGGAGCGCATCCGCACGTATAACTTCCCGGAGAACCGCATCGCTGATCACCGCACGGGCTTTAAAGCCCACAACCTTGACCAGGTTCTGTCGGGCGCGCTTGACGGCGTCATCGCGTCGCTGCAGGAAGCTGACGAAGCTGAACGCCTGGCGGCAGTGGCACACGCATGAGCGGGCAGAACGAGGGACAGTGGGGTCTGCACGAGGCCAGGGCCTGGGCGCGCGCTCGCCTGGGCGAGGCCGGGATTGACTCGGTGGATGCAGATACGCGTGAACTCCTCGAGTGGGCGTGCAATGCGTCTTCGCAGTGGGAACTACCGACCGCTCTCACGCAGCGTCAGTCCGAGGCGCTGCGGTCAGGTGTTCGCGAGCGCTCCCTGCGCATTCCCCTCCAGCATGTCACGGGCCGCATGTTCTTCCGTTCCCTGACGCTGCGTTCCATGCCCGGCGTGTTCGTTGTGCGTCCCGAGACCGAGATCTTGGCCGGTTTCGCCATCGAAGAGGCGTGCCGAGTCGTCGCAGATCGTGGCGAAGCGCGTGTCGTCGACCTGTGCACCGGCTCCGGTGCGATTGCCCTAGCAGTGGCTGCCGAGGCTCCCTGCACTGAGGTCTGGGCGGTCGAGAAGGAACCCGACCCCTTCGCCTTGGCGTGCCGCAACCGGGATCTCACCGGTTGTCATGACGTGCACTTAGAACGCGGCGATGCGACTGAACCCATTACCCTCGACTTCCTTGATGGCCTTGTCGATATTGTGGTCACCAACCCACCCTATGTTCCAGCTAACGAGATGCCCACACAGCCCGAGGCCTCAGCCGACCCGCACTGCGCCCTCTACGGTGGCAGTGCGGACGGGACACAGATTCCCAGCAAGATTATCCGACGCGCACTCACCCTCCTACGCCCGGGCGGCCTTTTGCTCATGGAGCACTCGCCCAGCCAAGCTGCTGTCCTGCGCGAACATGCCACCCGCGTCGGTATGGTTGACGTGTCCACCGCACCCGATATGACCGGACGGTTGCGCTTCCTGCGAGCACGCGCGCCTCAATGACGGGCACCGGACAATCTGACACAATGAGCCGTGATGAGTACTGAGACGATCCTACGAGCGATACCGTCGCTGAGCGCCGATGACCTGGCCGTGGCAAGCCGCGAACTGCGAAACGGTCGCCTCCTCGTCGTCCCCACGGACACCGTCTACGGTATCGGATGCGACGCCGCTAACCCCAGCGCCGTCGCCGATGTGCTCGCAGCAAAAGGTCGTGGCCGCCAGATGCCGCCCCCCGTCCTCGTCTCCTGCGCGAACGCACTCGACGACTTGTGCGTCGACGTTCCTGACTATGCGCGCGCTCTCGCACGCGCATTCTGGCCCGGTGGCTTGACCCTGATTCTGCGTGCACGCCCCGACCTCGGCTGGGACCTCGGTGAGACGGGTGGCACGATCGGGGTGCGTATGCCTGATCAGCCCGCTCTGCTCGCCCTCCTGCGCACGTTCGGCCCAATGGCCGTGACATCGGCGAACCTCACTGGAGAGCCGCCGGCCACGTCGATCACAGAAGCGGTGAGTTCCTTCGGCTCTTGTGTCGCCGCCTATCTGGATGCCGGACCGACCGAGAGCGCCACGGCCTCGTCCATCGTCGACTGTTCCCATGGCGCTCCCCGCATGATCCGCAGAGGAACCATCAGCCTTGAGGAGCTGACGAGCGCCGCTGGCTTATCAATCGTGGACGTGCAGGGGGCGCGTCCGTGAAGGTCTACCTGCTGCTGGCTGCCATCGCGATGGCACTCACGATCCTCCTGACACCCGTCGTTCGCTGGGGATGCCTGCGCTTCAACATTTTGCCTCCCCTACGAGGGCGCGACCTCCAAAAGAAACCGATCCCGCGTCTCGGTGGTGTCGCCATGACACTCGCCCTGATCATCACGATGGCGCTGGCCTCGCGTATTCCCTACATGGCACCGCTCTTTGAGGGAACCATTCCGTGGGCTGTCATGGCGGGGGCCGGAGCGATGTGCGTCCTCGGTATCGTCGATGACATCATCGAGCTGGACTGGATGGCCAAACTCGGCGGACAAGTCCTCATCGCGGGGGGCATGGCCTTCGGGGGCGTCCAACTCGCTTCGTTCCCGATCTTCGGTTTGACGCTAGGCTCATCACGTCTGTGGCTCTTCGTCTCCGTCTTTTTCATCGTTGGCATCATGAACGCCGTTAACTTCATTGACGGTCTCGATGGGTTGGCGTCGGGAATGATCGCCATCGGAGCAGGATCCTTCTTCATCTACTCGTACATTATTACCCGGCTGATGGGAGCCGTGTCATACGCGACGACCGCGAGCCTCACTGTCATCGCCCTGCTCGGCGTGTGCGCCGGCTTCCTCTGGTTCAACTTCCACCCGAGTTCCATCATGATGGGCGGGGGAGCGGAGACCATGGGCCTCGTCCTGGCGTCTGCTGGCATCATCGTCACCGGCAAGATTGATCCATCGCTGCTTGAAAGCCAGCAGAAACTCGTTTCCGCGTTGCCCCTGATCTTGCCGATGTCGGTCATCTTCATGCCCGTTCTTGACCTGGTCGTAACCTCTATCCGTCGTATGAGACGAGGCAAGAGTCCATTTGTAGCTGATCGGTCACACTTTCATGACCGTCTCCTCGTCGCCGGGCACTCTCACCGCGGTGTCGTTGCGATCTTGTGGATGTGGACCGCCATCGTGTGTATTCCGGCCGTCGGCCTCCTCGTCTTCGACTGGTGGGGTGTTGCCCTGGTCGCGATTATCGCCGCATCGATTGGTGTCGCCATCACGACCCGCGAATTCCCAAAGGAAGACGCAACCGCACAGGAGCACAACGCATGACCTTAATCCTCGCACTCATCATGGTTGTCCTGATCGGTGGGGCCCAATGGTTCTTCACCTCGCGTGCCCTGCGATCACCCGCCCATTTCGTCGGCTGGGTGAGCGGCGGATACGCGGCAAAGATCGCTCTGCTCGTCACTGGGCTCTATGTGCCCCGAGTCCTCGGAGTGGACGTACGTATGGCCGCTATCGCCACGATCATCGCGATAATTGTGTCCTCGACCGTGGAGATGGGCGTCATGATGCGAAGGCGCACCATGAACGTCGATCCTCGCCCCGACGACGAGTAGTTGTTGCAGGTGCCGTGGGTCCACGGTCTGTATAGAATGGAATGTGTTGCTAGCACAGCGAACACCCCACTGGAGTTCAGACGAAGGAGGCACGTTCCGTGTCCAATAACGCGCCCGCTCGCACCGCCGCAGCGTCCAAGCCGCGTTGGTATTGGGTGAGTCTCGCGATCCTACTCCTCGTCATCGGCGCGACCGCCTATCCGGCGTTTACTCAGCATCCCCACCAGCCCGCTCTGAAGGATTTTTTTCCATCGGTAATCTTTGGAGAGGGAACGTTCTTCGAATTCAACCGACTGACGCTGGCCCGCGTCATCATGGGGTTCCTCGTGTGCATCGTGCTCGTTGCCGTTGCGCGTAAGCCGAAGCTCGTGCCTTCGCGCGGTCAGATGGCCGTTGAAGCCGTCGCCGGGTACATCCGCGACAACGTCGCTCTCGACATGCTCGGACCAACGACCGGACGCAAGTTCTCCGGCTTCGTCGGCTTCCTGTTCTTTGGTGTCCTTGCCATGAACATCGCTGGCGTTATTCCAGGCATCAACATCGCGGCATCCTCCGTGGTGGCAGTCCCCATGGTCTTCGCGATCATCACCTACGTAACCTTCATCGGTGCGGGTATCGCTAAGCAGGGCGTCGAGAGATTCTTCGCTGCCCAGCTTTTCCCGCCCGGGCTGCCCGTGCCAATGTACTTGCTGATCACGCCGATCGAGTTCCTCTCCAACTTCATCGTTCGACCCGTAACGTTGACGCTGCGACTCCTGTGCAACATGATCTCCGGTCACCTCCTGCTGGGCATGACCTACTTCGGCACAGCGATGCTGTTGCACGAGCTTTCCGTCCTGAGTGCTGCCTCCGCTCTGACCGGTGCCGCTGTCTTCATCATGACTGGCTTCGAAGTTTTCGTGGCCTTCCTGCAGGCCTACATTTTCACGATCCTGTCGACCGTGTACATCAAGCTTTCCATCGAACACCACTGACCCCTAACGCCACCCGGCGTTACTAACAGAAGGAAACCACTATGGGAACCGCTGCATTCGCCTACATCGGCTACGGCCTCGCCACCCTGGGCCCCGGCCTCGGTATTGGCCTGATGGTCGGCAAGACCCAGGAAGCGACTGCCCGCCAGCCTGAGGTTGCCGGTCGTCTCTTCACCAACATGATCATCGGCGCCGGCATGGTCGAGGCCCTCGGCCTCATCGGCTTCGTTCTGCCGCTCATCGTTAAGTGATCGCCATGTACCAGATTGTCGCCGCTGCGGACCAGGAGGTCGGCGGACTCGCCGTTATCCTGCCGCCGCTGTACGAGATTTTCTGGTCGGCTGTTGTTCTGCTCATCGTCCTGCTTCTCGTTGGACGCTACGCGCTTCCTCGCATCTACAAGACGATGGACGAGCGCGCTGCGGCGATCGAGGAGGGGCTTGGCGCCGCTGAGCAAGCGAAGGCTGACCAGGCAGCCGCTGCGCGCGAACGCGAGGAGATCATTCGCCAGGCACATGCCGAGGCACACACGATTCGAGAGCGGGCCAACGACGAAGCGAAAGCCATCGTGGCCGCCGCTCGCAACGAGGCCACCGGCGAAGCAAACCGCATCCTGGAGGGTGCGCAGCGCCAGGTTCTGGCCGAGAAGCAGGCTGCGCAGATCTCTCTGCGTTCCGAGGTGGGCCTGCTCGCCTCCGAGCTCGCCGAGAAGATCATCGGGGAGCAGCTTAAAGACACGGCCCTGACCTCTCGTGTGGTCGATCGTTTCCTCGACGAACTCGAGGCCGATAACGCGCTGGTCGAGGAGAAGCGATGACGCAGGTGCGCACGATCGAGTCCGTCCCGTTTGCATCCGACCTTGCGGCGGCCCTCGCCGTCCCGGGCGTCGATGCGATGCGGGTCGCCGAAGACTTCTTCGGTTTGGCCGACCTGTTCAAAGAGAACGCCCGCCTCGGACGTGCGCTGACCGACCCGGCGCGGACAACCGCTGACAAGCAGGCCCTCGCCGCACAGGCATTCTCCCCGCATATCACGAGCGCGACCATGTCCGTCATCAATGTCGTCGTGGCACACCATTGGCGTCACCCCGCTGACGTTACCGACGCACTCGAAGTCCTCGGTATCCTCGGCGTGCTGAACGCGGCTGGCGCTCACGACGACCTCGACCTGGTTCGTGAGGAGTTATTCCAGGTGCGCTACTTCTTGGCCCACAACCGCGAGGTGCGTGTGCGCCTCTCAGACAAGGCCAAGGGCAACTCCCACGAGCGCGGCGATATTGCGACCGCACTCTTCGGATCGCGTGTCAGCGCATGGACGATGCGCCTCGTTCGCCGAGCTGTCGGTCGATCGAACCACGGTCGTCTGCTGCACAACCTTCGCCGGTACGCGCAGTGGGCGGCGACCATGCAGGACCGCCTCTTCGTCACTGTTGCCACGGCTTCGCCGATGAGCCAAGCCCAGGTTGAGCGCCTGCGGGACATTCTGACCAAACGCTACGGCGTCACTGTCGACCTGGCGATCTCCGTCGATCCCGATATTATCGGGGGTTTCCGCCTGCGCGCAGGGATGACCGCCATCGATGCGTCGCTTGCCTCCAGGCTCAGCGCCGCACGGGACGCGATCGCTAGTTAGCGCCCCTCGTACACCACATTCATCATTTTTCTTAGTTAGGAATCCTCATGGCTGACCTCAGCATCTCCCCGGAGGAAATCCGCGGAGCACTGGACTCCTTCATGGAGTCCTACCGTCCGGCGGACGTGGCCACCGAAGAGGTGGGGCACGTCATCGAAACAGCCGATGGTATCGCTCACGTCGAGGGCCTGCCCGGCACCATGGCGAACGAACTGCTGCGTTTCGAGGACGGGACGCTAGGTCTGGCCATGAACCTGGACCAGCGCGAGATTGGCGCCGTCATCCTCGGCGATTTCGGAGGTATCGAAGAAGGACAGGTCGTCCACCGAACGGGCGAGGTTCTCTCCGTGCCGGTCGGTGACGGGTACCTCGGTCGCACGGTCGATCCCCTCGGTCGGCCCATCGACGGCCTCGGCGACATCACCAATCTGGAAGGACGCCGCGCGCTCGAGCTGCAGGCCCCTGGCGTCATGATGCGTAAGAGCGTCCACGAGCCCCTCGCCACCGGCCTGAAGGCCATCGACTCGATGATCCCGGTTGGTCGCGGCCAGCGTCAGCTCATCATCGGTGACCGTAAAACCGGTAAGACCGCCATCGCCTTGGATACGATCCTGAACCAGCGCGAGAACTGGAAGAGCGGCGACCCGAACAAGCAGGTGCGCTGCATCTACGTTGCCATCGGCCAGAAGGGGTCGACGATCGCATCCGTGCGCTCGACGCTTCAGGACGCCGGCGCGATGGAATACACGACAATCGTGGCATCCCCGGCCTCGGACCCCGCCGGTTACAAGTACATGGCCCCGTACACGGGTTCCGCCATCGGTCAGCACTGGATGTATCAGGGCAAGCACGTCCTCATCGTCTTCGATGACCTCTCGAAGCAGGCCGAGGCCTACCGCGCGGTGTCGCTGCTGCTGCGCCGTCCGCCGGGGCGCGAGGCCTACCCGGGCGACGTTTTCTATCTGCACTCGCGTCTACTGGAGCGCTGCGCGAAGCTGTCGGATGCCCTCGGCGGTGGCTCGATGACGGGCCTGCCGATCATCGAGACGAAGGCGAACGACGTGTCGGCCTACATCCCGACCAATGTCATTTCGATCACCGACGGCCAAATCTTCCTCCAATCGGACCTGTTCAACGCGAACCAGCGCCCCGCAGTCGATGTCGGTATTTCGGTGTCACGCGTCGGTGGTGCCGCGCAGCCTAAGGCCATGAAGAAGGTCGCCGGCACACTCAAGCTCACGCTCGCCCAGTACCGTTCGATGGCCGCCTTTGCCATGTTTGCCTCCGATCTGGATGCTGCAACCCGCCGCCAGCTGACCCGCGGCGAGCGCCTCATGGAGCTGCTCAAGCAGCCCCAGTCCACGCCGTACGCGCTGGAGGACCAGGTCGCGTCGATCTGGATGGGTACGAAGGGCTACCTCGACGACATTGAGGTCTCGGACGTGCTGCGCTTCGAGCGTGGCCTGCTCGATCACCTGCACGCCAACTCGACGGTTCTAGACACTATCGCAGCGAGTGGTGACCTGACCTCCGAGACGGAGGAAGCGCTGAAGGATGCCGTCGAGGAATTCCACCGTCAATGGCTGAGCGCCGGCCGCGGTGTGGACGACCTTGAAGACGGCCAGGTCGAGGCAGAGCGCACCCGCGAGGAAATTTCGCGCGGTCGCACGAACGAGAAGGCCTAAACGATGGGCGGACAGCAGAGGATCTACAAGCAGCGTATCGCCTCGACGACGACGCTCGCGAAGGTCTTCCGCGCCATGGAGATGATCGCTGCGTCTCGCATTGGCGCGGCGCGGCGCGCTGCCACCGAGGCGGGTCCCTACGAAAAGGCACTCACCCAGGCGGTCGCGGCGGTCGCGGTCCACACAGACCTCGACCATCCGCTGACGGAGGA
Organism: Actinomyces bouchesdurhonensis; assembly: GCF_963540955.1. Taxonomy (NCBI): domain Bacteria; kingdom Bacillati; phylum Actinomycetota; class Actinomycetes; order Actinomycetales; family Actinomycetaceae; genus Actinomyces; species Actinomyces bouchesdurhonensis. The sequence goes on along the minus strand of NZ_CAUTSL010000004.1, from coordinate 10,545 downwards.
ACGCGAGGATACCAAGCGCGTCGCCGTCCTGGTCGTCGCCTCGGACCGCGGTATGGCCGGCGCCTACTCGGCGACCATCCTACGTGAGTCGGAGAAGCTCATTAGCGACCTGAAGGCTGAGGGACGCGAACCCGTCCTCTACACCTTCGGGCGCAGGGCTTCGGCGTATTTCCGTTTCCGTGGCGTGGTTATCGAACGCGAGTGGGAGGGCGAATCGGATTCGCCGAGTCCCGACACATCGCGCGACATTTCTCGCGTCTTGCTTGAACGATTCTTGGACACGGACCCCTCCACCGGCGTCGGCGAGCTTCATCTCGTCTACACGCGTTTCAAGACGGTCATGAGTCAGGTTCCCGAGGTACGCCAGATGCTGCCGCTCACGGTTGTGGATACCCCCGAGTCCGACGAGGAGCGCACGGTCGAACGCGGCTACGCCGATGATCCGGCCTCGGCGCTGCCCGAGTACGAGTTCATTCCCTCGCCCGAGGCAGTCCTGGACACGCTGCTGCCCCTCTACGTCGAGGCACGCATCCACAACGTCCTGCTTCAGTCGGCGGCGTCCGAACTCGCGTCGCGCCAGCGCGCCATGCACACGGCGACGGACAACGCCCAGGAACTCATCACGAAGTACACACGTCTGGCGAACTCGGCCCGCCAGGCGGAAATCACCCAGGAAATCACCGAAATCGTGGGCGGGGCCGACGCTCTGGGCGCGAGCTGAGCCCTTCGAGACACGGAGTAACACAATGACTGATACACCTGCAATCGCCGAGGGACGCGTCGCCCGCGTCGTCGGCCCTGTCGTCGATGTCGAGTTTCCCCCGGACCGCATCCCGCCCCTGTACAACGCGCTGACCGTCGAGGTTAACCTCGCCGGTCAGGGAGAGGGCGAGTCGAGCTTCACGATGACCCTCGAGGTCGCCCAGCACCTCGGCGATAACCTTGTTCGCGCAATTGCTTTGAAGCCTACGGACGGCTTGGTTCGCGGCGCCCCCGTCACCGACACCGGTGCACCCATCTCCGTTCCCGTCGGTGACGTGACCAAGGGCCACGTCTTCAACGTGACCGGCGATGTGCTCAACCTCGAAGAGGGCGAGACCCTTGAGATCACCGAGCGTTGGCCTATTCACCGCCAGCCACCGGCTTTCGATCAGCTCGAGGCACGCACCAAGATGTTCGAGACCGGTATCAAGGTGATCGACCTGTTGACCCCCTACGTGCAGGGCGGGAAGATCGGCCTGTTCGGTGGCGCAGGCGTCGGCAAGACGGTCCTCATCCAGGAGATGATCCAGCGCGTGGCCCAGGACCACGGAGGCGTCTCCGTGTTCGCTGGCGTCGGCGAGCGTACTCGTGAGGGTAACGATCTGATCGGTGAGATGGAAGAGGCTGGCGTCTTCGATAAGACCGCTCTCGTCTTTGGCCAAATGGATGAGCCGCCGGGGACGCGTCTGCGCATCGCCCTGACCGGCCTGACGATGGCGGAGTACTTCCGCGATGTTCAGCACCAGGACGTGCTGCTGTTCATCGACAACATCTTCCGCTTCACTCAGGCGGGATCCGAGGTGTCCACGCTGCTGGGTCGAATGCCTTCGGCCGTGGGTTACCAGCCGAACCTGGCTGACGAGATGGGGCAACTCCAGGAGCGCATCACCTCCGCCGGTGGCCACTCGATCACCTCCCTGCAGGCGATCTACGTGCCCGCCGACGACTACACCGACCCTGCGCCGGCGACGACCTTCGCACACCTGGACGCGACGACCGAGCTCTCCCGAGAGATTGCGGCTAAGGGTATTTACCCGGCCGTGGACCCCCTGGCCTCGTCCTCTCGTATTCTCGATCCGGCCTTGGTTGGACGCGAGCATTACGACGTTGCCACGCACGTCAAGGCGATTCTGCAGAAGAACAAGGAACTGCAGGACATCATCGCGATCCTCGGCGTGGACGAACTGAGTGAGGACGATAAGGTTACGGTCGCACGCGCGCGCCGTATCGAGCAGTTCCTCTCGCAGAACATGTACATGGCCGAGAAGTTCACGGGAGTGCCCGGCTCTACCGTGCCCTTGTCGGAAACCATCGAGGCGTTCAAGCGTATCGCCGAAGGTCACTATGACGATGTTCCCGAGCAGGCGTTCTACAACTGCGGTGGCATCGACGACCTGGAGCGCAACGCCCACGAACTGGCCAAGGAAGCCTGATGGCATCGAGCAAGTCCTTGCAGGTGGAGGTCGTCTCTCACGAGGGACGACTGTGGCACGGAGCGGCACTGTCCGTGCGGATTCCGACGGTGGATGGCGCCCTGGGCATCCTGCCGGGGCGGCAGCCGCTGCTCGCGCAGTTGGGCGAGGGAACAGTCACGGTGACTCGCGCGGACGAGGTCGTATCCTTCGAGGTCAATGGGGGATTCGCCTCAGTTGACTTCGACTTTGTCACGCTTGTCGCTGATCGCGCTACAGTGGCAGCACAATAAGTTGACGCAACGCGAGGAGGACCTCATGAACCTGACGCATTTTTCGATCTGGTGTGTGGTTCTCCTGGTGTGTGTTGGGGTGATCCTGTGGGCGTACATGAATGTGCGCGCCCGCAGGATCACGTCGCGTTTGGGCGCGTTTCGGTGTTGGTCGCGCCCCGACCATCACTCGGGTTGGACGGCCGGGATAGGCGTGTACGGGGTCGAGGAACTCTCGTGGTATCGGTTAGTTGGCCTCACGTTCACGCCCGTCTATACGATTCCTCGGCGTGGGATGGAGGTCTCCGCTCCGATCTCGCACACCGCCGACGGGGCGATGGTCGAGGTGCGCTTGGCCTATGGTGAGCATCGTTACGAGGTGGCCGTGGAACGCCTGACATATAACGGGTTAGTGTCCTGGGTGGAGTCGGGTCCTCCGCGCCGCCCGTGAGCGGGATTGGTAAGCTCACGGAGTGCGTATTGTTATTGCCTCTTGCACCGTTGATTATTCCGGTCGTCTGAGCGCCCACCTTGACGCCGCCAAGCGCGTCATCATGCTCAAGGGTGACGGCTCGGTTCTCATTCATTCCGAGGGTGGCTCCTACAAGCCGCTCAACTGGATGACGGCGCCGTGCACGGTCTCCGTTGGTGATCCTTCCGAGGACGAGGAGGGCGTGGAGGCCGTGTGGACGGTGCAGGCCGATAAGACGGATGACAAGCTGATCATCCGCATTCACGAGGTGATCGCGGACGTCAGCGAGGACCTGGGTGTGGACCCCGGCCTCGTGAAGGACGGAGTGGAGGCGCACCTGCAAGAGCTACTGGCCGAGCAGGTTCCGCAGATCCTCGGAGAGGGCTGGGAATTGGTGCGCCGGGAGTATCCGACGCCCGTGGGCCCCGTGGATCTCATGGTGCGCGACGCCGACGGCAATCACGTGGCGATCGAGGTCAAGCGTCGCGGCGGCATCGACGGCGTCGAACAGCTGACGCGCTACCTGTCGCTGCTGGGGCGCGACGCGCTCTTGGGTGACGTGACGGGTATCTTCGCCGCGCAGGAGATCACGAAGCAGGCGCGCACCCTCGCGGAGGATCGCGGGATCCGCTGCGTCATCCTGGATTATGACGCGATGCGAGGTTTTGATGACCCCGAGTCGCGTCTGTTCTGATGGTGTTATCTGCGCGGGTCAGCCTGGGGAGAATCGTCGCCCAAGGACTCGTCTCCGCGACCGCTTCGCGCTCACCGCTGGATGCCGTTGAGAATCTGGCGGCGCTGCAAGGCCAGCAGGCCAGCGCGATCCCGTGGGCGATCGGTGTGCGCTGCCAGGGCGCGTCGCGCGCTGACATTGAGGATTCGTTTGCGCGTGGGGAGTTGGTTCGTTCCTGGCCGATGCGCGGCACCGTGCACGTGACGAGCGCTCGTGACCACCACTGGCTGCGTCGCTTGCTGCGCCATCGACGTGCGGCGTGGGAACGCCAGGCGAACGCCCTCGGCCTCGATGATGCTACTGTCGAGCGCGCGGCTCAGGTGGCGTGCGAGCTGGCGGAGGCGTCGCCGATGGGGGTGAGCCGCGGGGAGCTGGTTGAGGCGTGGGCGCGCAGCGGGATCGACACTGTGACGGCCTCTTCCTCCGGGGCGGGCCTGCGTCGTCGCCACCTCGTGATGCGCCTGCACGTGGACGGGCTGGTGACCTCGGGCCCCGTGCGCGGCGGGGAGCATCTGATCGTTGACGCTCGACCGCTGCCCGGAGCCCCGGGAGTGGCGAAGGGGGAGCCGGGGCACGAGGAGGCCCTCGCTGTCCTGGCAGCGCGCTACGCCTGGGGACACGGTCCTATCGGCGAGGCCGACTTAGCCAGGTGGACCGGGTTGACTGTGACGGAGGCGCGTCGGGCGATGGACGGCGCGCGCGAGGCGGGGGAGAGCATGGGCTTTCCCCTGGCAGAGTTCGACGGCGCTTTGGCACGCGCAGACCTCGCGGACCTCGTAGAGGAGAACCGTGCCGAGGCCGAAGCGATGTTCGCGTTGCCCTCGTTCGACGAGCTGCACGTTGGGTACAAGGACCGCTCCTGCCTGACTGACGAGGCGGTTGAGGCCCTGATCTGCCCGGCGAAAAACGGCATGTTTCGTCCGATCATCGTCGAGGGCGGTCGAGTGGTGGGAGTGCGGGCTCCTGGGCATCAGGTCGTGATGGCCGCAGGATGCCAGTCCTTGCAGCAATTGGCGCGTTGCGCGTTCATCGAATGGGAGAAATGGTTGTCTGAGACACAGCGATGACGTGTCAGGTGTGCCACAATGAGGGGCATGACTGTTTCAGTGCTGCGCGGTCGTCTGGTCCTGGAAGATTCCATCGTTGAGGATGGAATTATTGAGATCGACGGCCCGACCATTACTCGTGTGTGTCCCGTGTCAGATTATGAGGTTGAGGCGCCAGAAGCCACCGATTCGACCTTCCTGCCCGGCCTCGTCGATGTGCATTGCCACGGTGGTGGAGGGGAATCCTTCCCCAATGCTGAAAGTGCCGAGGCTGCGCTTGTGGCTGTCATGGAGCATCGCCGCCACGGGACGACCACCCTTGTTGCTTCCTGCGTGACCGCCTCTGCGCGGGTGCTGCGCGCTCGCGCGAAGACCCTCGCGGAGCTGGCGAAGGCAGACGAGATTGCCGGCATTCACTTCGAAGGTCCCTTCGTGTCCCACGAGCGCTGCGGTGCCCAGGATCCGACCTTTATCATCGATCCCGACACGGAGTTGACGCGCACGCTCCTGCAGGACTGCGAGGGATATGCGCTCTCGATGACGCTTGCTCCCGAGAAACCGAATGCCTATGGGCCGGGTTCGGTCGCCGAGGCATTGATCGCGGGGGGAGCGATTCCCTCGTGGGGGCACACCGACTCGAACTCAATAAAGGCCCGCGAGGCACTGGCATACTCACGCGAGCGTTTCTCCCAGGTGGTGACTAAGCGTGGACCCCGCGCGACGATCACGCACCTCTTCAATGGCATGCGTCCTCTGCACCACCGTGATACGGGTCCTATCGCCGAATTCCTTTCCGATGCGGCCCGCGGTGGCGCGGTCGCGGAACTCATCTGTGACTCGATCCACGTCGATCCGACTCTTGTACGCGATGTCTATGAGATGGTGGGGCGCGAGCACGTCGTCTTCATTACTGACGCAATGGCAGCCGCTGGCATGGCCGACGGCCAGTACACGCTGGGACCGCAAGATGTTGTCGTGAAGGACGGCGTGGCGCGCCTGGCACAGGGCAATGCGATCGCTGGCGGTACCGCACACCTGATGGACTGCGTGCGCGTAGCAGTCACCCATGGTGGTATCCCCCTCGTCGATGCCGTGTACATGGCGTCCATGCAGGGTGCCACGATCCTGGGAGATCGTACAGTCGGCTCGCTTGCACCCGGTAAGAAGGCCGACATTGTTGAGGTGAGTGGGGATCTGAACGTGCGCCGCGTGTGGCGCCGTGGCACTGTGGTTGAGTGAGAGGTAAACGGAGCAAAAAACGACCGTGGGGCCAGGCGCGTCCGCTGCAGATGGACCGCCTCGCCTCCGTGCCGCGCACCGAGTGCGGCCCGGATGGGATCGATTACCAGGTTCGTCACCTACCCCGTGCGGCGAAGGAATATACGTGTCCGGCGTGCCTGCGTCCGATCCCTCGGGGCACAGCGCACGTCGTTGCCTGGCCACAGGAGGCTCCCTACGGTTTGCCTCAGGGCGTGGAAGGGCGTCGCCACTGGCATTCGGAGTGTTGGCGTCGGAGGCTTCGACCACTGTGACAAGAGATGTGATGCATCACTGCCCCGCCTGCGAATGTGCCTGTTCACACGGTTTGCACGTAGAGTGGGGGCTGAAGAATGCCCGCTGTGTGGGCGTTGGACCTGAGGAGCAACCGTGGAACTCTTGAAGCGATACGTGGCGGCATCGTCGATGGGCGCTGTCGCACTCGTATGCGTCCTTATCGGGCTGCTTGGCGTGACCGTGCTACGGCCGCCGACGCAGCAGGTCTCGTCGGTGGACTCTGCGACAGACCTGATTATGACGCGTGACAACGTGTTGTCGATCGTCAAGGATGACGTTACGGTGACCGCGACATCGAAGTCGGGTGCCCCGGTGACGCTCGTCATCGGCACGTCGCAGGATGCGAAAGGCTGGATCGGGAACGCCGCCTACACCGAGGTCATCGGTGTGGAGGCGGACCGCAATAAGCTCAAAGCGGAATCACACGAGGCGAACGGTACCGGCATGGTGAACACGCAGGCGCCCGCTCAGAAGTCAGCCCAGTCGGGCGCGCAGGCGGACGTTCAGTCCGGTGCCCAGCCCATCGCAGATCCGACGTCGGCTCAGCTGACTGATGAGCTGGCCAAGTCGCCTATGTGGTTCAAGCAGGAAAGCGGCACGGGTAGCGTGGCTATCGATTTGGAGAACGTTCCCAGTGGTCGTTCCGCGGTGGCGGCCTCCGCTGGAGGCCCCGGCGACTTGACACTGACGCTGACATGGAAGATCGAGCAGACGAACATGCTCGCGATTATCGCTTTCCTCGCGGCCTGTGTCTTTGCTCTCATCGCCCTCGCGATGTTCCTGACCCGCTGGCAGCTGTTGCGTTTGCGTAAGATTCGTGCAGCTCGCATCGAGGAACGCCGCAAGGCCGACTCACTGGAGACCTCGTCGATCAACACCGCAGAGGTTGCCGAGCGCATGGCTGCCGCTCGCGATTCTTCTTCCACTTCTGCACCCGAACCCGTCACTGAGGAAGCCGCCGTTGACGACGTCGGAGTGCAGGGAAGCGACGAGGAGCCGGTTGCGGAACAAGCAGAGACAGACGATGAAGAAGCAGCTGCGCCCGCGTGGGGTGCCGCAGTTTTCGCAGCGACGTCCGGTGAAACGAACGAACCGAGTGCAGACGAAACTGCCATTCGTGAGGCTCTCACACAAGAACCTGTACACCAGACGGTCATTCGTGAATCCATCGTGGGCATCCCAGCACCGGACCATAGCGCCGCGTTGGCTCAGGACGAGTATGTTCCCGACCCGATGACCGACACTTTTGAACGCCGAGGACGCCACGGCCTCGACAATGGCCCCATCGATCAGGACCCGCCCGAGCGCGCTACAAGTGACACGGGTGTCATCGACTTGTCTGGCATTCGTGGCGGTCGAACCCTGCCGTCGCGCCGCGCCTTGCGTGAAGCGCGCAACAAGGGTGAGGAGGTCGTGGTTGTTGACGGGCAGGAGTTCAATACCGGCCTGATTCCGATCACTCGCCCACGCAACGCAGCCGAGCAGACTCCTACGCCTATGGCACCCACCTCCGCCCCCGACGACGACGCATCAGCGACCGGCGGGTGGACCTCGATCATGTCCGGTTGGCTCAAGGACCGCCAGGGAGGAAAACAATGAAACGACGAACCCTTGCGGCCGCAGCGGCCCTCGTTCTCATGACGTCCACGCTCGGCCTGAGCGCCTGCTCCAAAGAACTTGTTGCCCAATCCGGCTCCGACGCGCAGAGCACCGCTAACCTCGATCTTGAGCGCATCTCATCCGTCCTAGATGATGTCGGCAGCGCGATGGCGAGCGCCGATGCATCGCAGAACGGCGCCGATCTGGGCGATAAAGTGACGAATGGGGCCCTGGAAACGAGGACCGCGCAGTACGCGTTGGCCACCGCCACCGGGCAGGCTCCTCTGACCCTCGATTTCACACCAGCGTCCCTAGCGATCACGAACTCCGACTCGTGGCCGCGCGCGATCTTCAATATTTCCGCGTCCACCAAAACAGCTCTGCCTGTTGTGCAGGTGTACGTACAGGATTCGGCCCGTTCGGACTACAAGCTGACGAACTTTGCGCGTCTGCTGGGTGGAACCCAGCTGACCCTTCCTCCCGTCGGAACCGGCTCCGCTTACGTGACCGGCGACTCCGAGGGGTTTACCGTCAGCCCCGACACTGCTCTCGCGCAGTACATCACGATGCTGAATTCCGGCACACAGGACACGAGTCAGTTCGTGGCCGATGAGTTTACGAAGCAGACCCTCCAGCAGGTCACCGATTTGAACTCGTCGGTCAGCGCTGCTGGCTCCGTGACGATGGCGGCGTCCGCGACTGATTATCCAATCTCCGGGCTGGTCCTGCAGGACGGCTCCGCGCTGGTGGCCGCGAACGTTGCGTACACGCTCACCTACCAGCGCACGGTCGCGGGTTCCACAATGAACCTGGGAGGCGCGACCGCCTCGCTAAGTAAGGACGGCACGACAGTCGAGGGCACGGCAACGGTCGACTACATCGAGACCGTCATCATGCGAATCCCTTCCCAGAAGGCGGGCGGCAACGTTCAGATCGTTGGTGGAGATCGCGCCATCGTGAAGGTTGCGCTCGATTCCTCGTCGAGTCCGGGCTGATTTTCACCCGTAGCGCACACGTCGTCCCCGCGCCCTGTGGCGCGGGGACGACGCATATTATCGTTATGGACACTCAACGCGATCCGGAGAGGACACTCATGAACACGCCAGACCCACGCAAAGCTACCCCAGCTGCGCCCGTCGTTCCCGCCGACTCTTACGGTGCTTATGACCTCGCGGAACGCGCGAGCCTGCCTGCCAACGACGAGCAGACGCCCGCGACGGGGGAGGGACTCCACATCCCGCTCATTACATCCGCGGACGAGGCCGGTTTCCAGGACGTCATGTCAACGTCCCAGGCGGTGCCGGTCATCCTGGCTCTGTGGTCGTCTCGCTCACTTGAATCGAAGCCGACGCTGGCGATGCTTGAAGAGATAACGCGTGAGCATGCGGGTGCCTTCCAGCTCGTCGAGGTGGACATCGACAAGGCTCCAGCGATCGCACAGGCCTTCCAGATTCAGGCAGTGCCCACAGTCGTCGCTCTTGTCGGAGGGCGACCTGTGCCCCTCTTCCAGGGCAGCGCAGGTAAAGATCAGGTTGCTCCCGTCATTTCCCAGATTCTTGAGGCTGGAGCCCAGATGGGCCTCACCGCTCGGATCGCCGTGGCCGCGCAAGACACCGTCGCTCCGATCCCTCCCGAGCACGAGGCACCGTTAGCAGCCGAGGAAGAGGGACGCCTAGACGAAGCGATCACCCTGTGGGAGCGGGTCGTGGAACTCAATCCGCGCGACGAGGACGCGAAGTCTCATCTGTCTCGCGTGCGCTTCGCTGCACGCGCCTACGGGGAGTCCGATGCGAGTGATCCGGCAGCCCGCGCCGATGCGCTCTTCGCCGCCGGCGATGCCACCGGAGCATTCGACGTACTGCTCGAACTCCTCGCAGGCACCACGAACGCCGAAGAACGAGACGCGCTGCGCGTGCGTCTCCTCGACCTTTTCCGCGTCGCCGGCTCATCCCCCGAGGTGTCCAAGGCGCGCACGCGCCTAGCGATGCTCCTTATGTGACGGTGCACGAAGCGGCTCCTAGCCGTACTGCATTTCAGCTGCACCACAAGAGAACCGAGGCCGGAGTAGGAATCCCTACCCCGGTCTCGTCATATCAGCTCATGCGGCAACGCCTCTCGGCATTCTAAAGAACGAGTTATAGGACAAAACGTGTTGGTCGCGGCTCGGTCCCCTGGCATTGTTGCCGGAGGCATCGGTGGCGCTGGCGTGCTCGCGCCGCCGATGGGGGTTGGCCGTGACGTGCGCTTGCGTCGTCCGTCATTGTGCTTGCGTGCTTGCATCGCCGATGGGAGGCATCCCATCGGAGGGTTCCACGTGATCGGGAGGATTGCACCCGTTAGGGAGGATTGCACGTGATCCGTTGGGGTTGGATCTTCCCGATCGGGTGTTTCGCCTCATCGGCAACAAGCGTCGCCTGGGAGCTGGCCGCCCGTGCCCCGGCCCCGTTTCTGTCGGCGACGCCGTTCGGACATTAGCGGCGCCTCGCCTTACACGCGCCCGTGCGGCAGGGTCCCGTCGGCGACTCCTTACCGGTGTTTATCGGCACCCCGCCGGGCAGTCCTGCACCAGTGAGGGAGCATAACACCAGTGAGGGAGCATGACACCGGGGGTAGTGGTGGGGGTTTTGCAGGGGCGTGTTTAATTGTCTGTGTATCCGTCTTTTTGTTTGAAAGGATTGATGCATGATGAATGATG